>JBKJIP010000365.1:0-32159 GCA_046598515.1 Fimbriimonadaceae bacterium
CGTCCCGGTCGTGGCGGCGAGGACCAGGTATTCTCTATATCCGCCGGGGGTTCTGAAGCTGGGTCGCCAAAGCTAGCGAGTGCAGCCGATTTCTCCGGCTTATGCCAACGAGGCCAGCGCCATGGTGTCCTGGCTGTCGTCGTCCATTTATGGAACCCACCGCATCCACCCGATGACGCTGGAAGGCCTGAACAAGGTCGTCGCCTCGGAAATGGATCAATTAGTGGGCAGTGGGCGGCTGAATCAACAGTGTTGGGGCGGTAACCGGCCAGCCCCATTCTAAAGTGCGGCCATGGGCCGCGCACGCCAGATGCGTATCATGACCGTCCCGGTCATGCGTCCCACGATCCGTCCCGGTCGTGGCGGCTAGGGCAGAGTTTGGGCGGTAACCGGCCAGCCCCATTCTAAAGCGCGGCCATGGGCCGCGCACTCCAAAGCGCACTCCAATCAGATCTTGAAGATCGAATCGGCCAAACCGGAGTTGATCGTCATCTTCTGATACTCGGTCACACCCGCGACTTTGTCGTCGTTGTTCTTGACCGTGCACTTCGTCGGGAACCAGACGCCGTTCTGCTGCTTGGGGCCGCTGTAGAGGAACGTCGCTTTCTGTTCGCCCTCCTGGCTAAACCAGACACGCTTGTTGACAATCTTCTTCTCTTTGTCCACCCAGATTCGCTGGCGGCTCGTGTCGTCCCACTTGGGATTGAACGTGCAATCGAAAACCAGGTCACCCGACTCGCGATCGACCCGGACGAACTTCGCGACGTAGAAGCCTTGGAACAGAGCGGGTGTCAAAATGCCGAAATCCATAACCGTTTGGCGCTTGCCGGGAGCGTTCGCAACGTTATCTTTTACGGTCGCTTTCGAACCCAGTTTGTAAGCCTTGACCGTGCCGTTGATGATGTAGCTGACGCGGGCATCCTCGACCTCAGCTTCCATTTTCAGCATGAAAGGCTCTTTGACCCAAGCCGTGGTCGTATCGAACCGGTAGCTCTGGCCGAACTCGTCGTTGATCTTCTTGAGTTCCTTCTGGTTCCCCGAGACCACCTTCGCGACGAATCGCGCATCCTTGAAAGCGGGCTGGACGATATCGTTCCAGTCGTAGTTGTTCTGGCCCAGTGCGGAGACGAGGCTGGCGGCGACAATCAACGTGGTCATTCCTTTACTTAGTTCTCCTAGAAATCGGTGGAAGTTCCGAACCTATGAATTTTGACCTATTCGCAACTCTGCCCCCAGGTCGTTCGTCGGATACACTCAAGCACACTTGACGTTTGATCCTTTGGCGCGTTACCTAAACCAACGCTCGGCTCGACATGAGCGGAGGGCTCTACTGCGCCCGATGACGACCAACGAGATGGCGGACGCTGCGATCCGAGCCTATCGTGCCCTGGGCGGACCGTGTCTCCGGCTCACCGCCGTTCCCGCGCTCTTCGCCACCGCTGCCGTCTACTTCCTCTTCAGCTACGTGCTGCCGATGATGACGCAGACTTCGGATGCGAACAATCTGAAAGTTCAAGTCGGCGAGGCGATCCTAATTCTCGCCCTTGCGATCGGGGTGGCCCTGCCCCTCGTCATCTTCGCGCTTGCTTTTTCTTCGGCGCTCGTGACCGCCTTGGTGGCGGATTTCATGGTCGGTAACTTGCCCGACCCGGACAGCTCGCGCAATCTCGCCCTCAAGAACATCGTGCGGATCTTCTTTTTCGGAATTCGCGAGGCGATTCTGGGATCGGGTGGGTTGATCCTGGGATCCCTGTTGCTCATGTCATCCGCGCTGGTTGGGGGGGCAGACACCTCTAACGATTTCGGCGGGCTGATATCGATCCTGGGTGTCCTCGGCATCACCGTAGGCTTCATCATGCTTCCATTGGTCTATGGCTTTGAGAGCCTGGCCATTCCCGCGATGATGGTCGAAGGAATCGGCGTCAAGGCTGGCGCAAAGCGAAGTCGCACTCTAATGAAGAGTAGTTTCCGGCAACCCGGCGGATTCGGTTACGTGATCAACGCCTTGGCCACGCTCTTCTTCTTGCTCCTTTTCCTTGGCGCGGGATTCTTCGCGACGATCGGATTGCTGAGCTCCTTTGAGGCAGGATCCGCCGCGTTGGAGCCACTGCAGCGAAACCCGCTTTACTCGGCGGTTTTCGCCATCGTTCCCACCTTTCTCACCATCTGGCTCTTGGTCCCGGTTTGGGCGACCATGACCACGATCTTGTACTTTGAGCGCCGAGTGCGCCTGGAGGGCTATGACATCGAGACGCTTGGGCGTGACGTGGGTCACGTTGTTAAAAGCAATCGTTTTGAGCTGTAGCATCTCGCTGGCGGCGGCTCAATCCGACATTCGCTCACGGGCAGAAGCCCGGCGAGATGATCCGACAATTGAGGAAGCCCTCGATCGCCACCGCACGGCAAGTTCCAATGACCGGAAGGTGATTGAGACCAATCTGGAAGGGCTGGTGCGCCGCTACGATGCCATCCGCAAGCCCATAATCGGCGAGAATCCCGCCGCCCGGGCGCGCTCCATCAAGCAAAACCCCCTGTACACTGACCCCGCCGAAGGAAAGGAGTCGAACTGGCTGGGGAACTCTATGGAGAAGTTCCAGAACTGGATAAACAAGCGTATCAAGCCACCCAAAGCCACGAACGCCAAACCGCCAAATATGAGCTGGTTGGGGCCTCTTTTAACCTACACCGCTTGGACTATTCTTGGCCTGGCCATCGTCGGTGCGATTTATCTTCTCGTCAAACATGTTCAGTGGAAAGGCACCCTCCGCCGACGGGCTACCGCGATGCTCCACGATGACGAGCCCGAGCGCAGCCTCGATGAATGGCTGGCTCTCGCCGATGAGCATGAGCAGGCAGGCCGGTACCGCGAAGCCGTGCGCTGTCTCTATCTTGCCTGTCTCCTAAAATTCGACGAGGGCGCGGTAGCCCGCTTTGACCGGGGGCAGACGAACTGGGAGCACCTGGCGCGCATCGAAGCGAGCCCTCGAATGCCGGACACTCTCGACTTCCGAAGCCCTACGAAGCTGTTTGATCGCATCTGGTACGGCCATTTTGTTCGCGGAGCCGAAGATGTTCAAGAGTTTCGGACGACCTATCTCGCGGTGAAGGATCGGCTCGCGGGGAGGAAAGCGGCTTGAAGTTCTTTCTCCGCACCGCCATCGTGCTCACCGGAATCCTCGTGATCGGCGTGATCATGTTGACGCTTGGCAAGCCAGAGCGCTCGTCCAATCCGAGCGCGGAAAGTTATGGCCCGAGCGGAACCGCCGCCTTCGCCGATCTTCTTCGCGACCAAGGCTTTTCCGTGCGGCTCGACCGTCGCTCGGCACCTGTCGTCGGTCCCGATGAAGTTGCGATCGCCATTAATGTCGAACGCAATCAGACTAATTTATCCGGCTTTAGCGAAGGATCAAAGCTGGGCATTCCGATTAAAGAGGTGATTACGGACGAGGTGGCGGAAGGTGGGGTCGCGCTTCTCGGCACAATCGACGACAACTTCCAAAGCATCGCCGCTCAGACTTCGGAAAAGAAGGTCCTCCCGTCCGGAATCGACAACAAGGCGATCGCATCGGGTCCCTCGATCTCCGTGTCCGTAGCGCCGCCTTCTCGGGTCCAAATCGCTCCCGGTGACGATTCGCGACCGGGCCAAAACGTTTGGATGAACGGAACCTCGGCCGTCGTCTCCGCGGTGGCCCATAAAAAGGGATTCGTATTCACCGTCTCAAACCCCGTGTTCCTAACGAACCGATTCATCGACAAGGCGGAAAATGCACGATTCGGGCTTACTCTTCTCCGGGCTCTCTCCCCAAGCAAGAAAGTTGTCTTCCTGGAAGCGGCGGCCGGCAACATAGACGACCCATCCCTTCTGGAAGCGCTCGGTACATGGGTGAAGTACGGCTGGGTTCAGCTCCTGCTCTTCGCTTTCATCGTCGCTTTTGCAGTCGGTAAGCGCTTCGGGTTGCCGATTTACGATCCTTTCGTCCAACACGGTCAGCGCGAGCTTGTAGAGGCCATCGGATTCCTTTATCGTCGGGCTCGGGCGGATGAGACGGCGCTAACCGCCGTTTTGCGCAACGCCGATCGTGATTTACGAAAGAGTCTCAAGCTTTCCTTCGATGCGCCCGTGGAGCAGCGAAACGATCAACTCCCCCCTTCCCTTCTCGCCGCCCTCGATCACGCCGCCCGGGTCGCCTCGATCAAAGAGTCTCCCGAGAGCCAAGTTCTCGCCGCCGCTCGGCGAGTCGAGAAAGAAGTCGAGGATTTCATCGGAAGCCGAACGATCATTCGCTCCAAGCGCCGGAAGGGTTGAGTTGACTGAGTCGACCCTGGAAGAACTGGCGGCGCAGGAACTCACTCCCACTGAGCTTCGCTCTCTTCTCGAGAGAATCGGACGCCAAGAGTTCGGTGGATCGGACGCCCCCACCGTCGGGGCGGTCGCGGAGACGACAGGGCTGTCCCCTCTGGAAGTTGGCCAGTTATTGGCGGACCTGCGTGGAGTGGCCTTCCAGGAGCGTTTTGGCGCCTTGCTTGCAAACCACGAACAGCGCCTCACGTTCATTGAACAGAAGTTCACGGGGACGGTGCCTTCGAAGATCAAGGACTACAGCCGCGATGCCGAAAACTTCAAGCTAAAACCCGATTCCAAGCCGGTTCGTCTCAACGACATCGCTGTCGCGATCGCCTGTGCCGTGCTCGTGCTTCTCATCTGGTGGTTTTTTGGTCGCTGAAGCGGAGCGCGGAGCTTCCGCTCCGCATCCCGGACCACGGGGCTTCCGCCCCGGAAAGCTCCGAATCTAGCAAAGACTTGCAACTTGCAAGTAGACGTGCGTATACTATTCAGATGGAACGGCCAAGAGGCTGGCATTCGAGGGGTTTCCTTCCCCACTACGACCCGGGTTGTGAGCCGCAGTTCCTGACGTGGCGTCTCGATGATTCGATTCCGGTCGATCTCTATTTGGCCTGGAAGCGTGAGCTTGGAACAAAAGAGCCGAGCAAGAAGCAGGAGCTCTATAGAAGGATCGAGAAATACTTGGACGCTTGTCACGGCTCATGCTTGTTAAGGGAACCAACTCGGGCCTTGATCACTCTGAATGCCCTTCGATTCTACGATGGAACGAAGTACACGCTTGGGGCTCACGTCATCATGCCGAACCATGTACACGCGATTATTACTCCGCTCGAAGGACACCAGATTTCGGATATCGTTCGCGGAATCAAGGGCTTTTCTGGCAAGGAAATACGCCGCGTTTTCGGCGGGCATGGTCGCATCTGGCAGCCGGATTACTTCGACCGAATGATCCGTGATGTCGAACACATGAGTCGCGTTGCAAAGTACATCGAGTGGAATCCCGTCAAGGCAAATCTTTGCTTTGATCCGCGGGTGTGGCCGTATAGCTCGGCGTTCTCTAAGTAGGATTCCATGTTTCCTGCTTCTCCGGGGCGGAAGCCCCGGGGTCCGGGATGCGGGGCGGAAGCCCCGCGCTCCGCCCTGCCATAATCTATCTCGACAACTATTAATCCCATTGTCAGGGAAGGTTCAGAACAATGCTAGAACGCTACGAAGACTCGTATCTCTATCGCCTGCGGCATTCCGCGGCGCACTTGATGGCTCAAGCCGTCCAAGAGCTTTATCCTAAAGCCAAACTATCCATCGGACCCCCGATCGAAAACGGGTTCTACTACGATATCGACTTCGAGACGCCCCTCAAAGAAGAGGATCTCGAGAAGATCGAGAAGAAGATGAAGGAGTTGCACAAGCTCGATCAGCGGATCGAGCGCTCCGAAGTCTCGCGCGATGAAGCGCGCCGACTGATCCTCGACGAAACGGTGCCCGGAATGGGTTCCGAAGTTGCAGAATACAAGCTCCAGCTTCTCGACGCCATCCCCGAGGGAGAAGCGATCAGCTTCTATAACCAGCAGCGCACCGATCGCGAAGGCACGCTCCACCGGTTCCTCGATCTCTGCCGCGGACCGCACGTCGACTCGACCAAAGAGATCAAGCACTTCAAGCTGATGTCGATCGCCGGCGCTTACTGGCGGGGAGACGTCAAGAACAAGCAGCTGACCCGCATCTACGGGACGGCTTTCGCCGCCCAGGAAGACCTCGACAACTACCTTCACATGCTGGAGGAAGCGAAGAAGCGCGATCACCGAGTTCTCGGTCGTGAGCTTCAGCTCTTTATGTTCTCGGCGCGGGTCGGCACGGGCCTTCCCCTCTGGCTGCCCAAGGGCGCGATCCTGCGCGACATCCTGATCGACTTCATGAAGAAGGAGCAGTTGGCGCGCGGGTATGAGCCGGTCGTCACGCCCCACATCGGCAACATGAAACTCTTCGAAAAGAGCGGGCACATCATCACGTATCGCGACAAGATGTTCCCCTTCATGGAGGACGACGAGAAGGAAACGTACATCCTCAAGCCCATGAACTGCCCGTTCCACATCGAGATTTATGCGTCTCAGATGCGGAGCTACCGCGACCTACCCGTCCGCTACGCTGAGTTCGGCACGGTGCATCGTTATGAGCAAAGCGGCGAAGTCACGGGAATCCTTCGGGCCCGCGGCTTTACCCAGGATGACGCTCACCTTTTCGTAACGCCCGATCAGCTTCAAGAGGAGTTCATCGGTGTCGTCGATCTCATGAAGGCGGTTCTGGACAAGCTCGGCTTGGTGGACTACCGAGTGCGCGTTGGCACGAAGGATCCCGCAAGCGACAAGTATGTCGGCCACGACGACAACTGGACGGCCGCCACGCAGGCGATCACGGACGCATGCGACAAGCTGGGTCTGGAATACGAGATATCACCGGGCGACGCCGCGTTCTATGGCCCGAAACTGGACCTCATGATCCGAGATGCCCTCGGCCGCGAGTGGCAGATGGGAACGGTGCAGGTGGACTACAACCTGCCCGAGCGGTTCGAGCTCGAGTACATCGGCGAAGACAGCAAGCCCCACCGCCCGATCATGATCCACCGCGCGCCATTCGGCTCGCTGGAGCGAATGATCGGCCTGCTGACCGAGCAGTACACGGGCGCGTTCCCGTTCTGGTTGTCCCCGATCCAGATCGCGGTCCTGCCCATCGCTGATCGCCACGTCGAAGCGGCCCAACAATTGGCAGCCCGCCTGCGGAATGTGTTGTTCGACTCGCGCAACCTGCGGGTCTCCGTCGATGATCGCCGCGAGACGCTCGGCAAGAAGATTCGCGAGAACCAGCTGCAGAAGGTGCCCTACATGCTCATCTTGGGTGATCGGGCGCTGGAGGAAGGGACGATCGGGCTACGATCGCGTGAGGAAGGTGACCTCGGCGAAATGACAGTGGACATGTTCCTGACGAAGGCTTTGCCCGGAATCGAAGGCTAAATCACTGCAGCAGTCGCCCTTCAGCCTGATACCCATACTGCCTGGTGTTGAGCCCATCACAAACGTCGAGATCAGTCATGACGCTCCAAACGAGGCCGCTAAAGGCTCCCATAAGAAGAATGTAGAAAAGAAAAAGCGAGGCATTTAAGATTTATAAAAATCCTTACAAATGATGCTTCGGTGTGCGATCATTTCCGCTGAGGGATTGGCACCGGAGGGCTGCTTGGTCCGCCCAATGTGCAACCCCGGATGAACGGACCCATCCATGAGCAAAGTTGCGCCCGAGAAATCACCGCCTCCCGGCCCAAAAAACGGTGCATCTGCCACCGCACAGCCCGATCTCGTCCCCCTCTTGGAAGCCCTACGCGCGGCCAGCGCGGGTGACTTCTCCGTCCGTCTGCCTGCTACCAGTTCCGGCATCGAAAGCCTCATCGCCGAAGCCTTCAACAAAATCGTTACCGGCAATGAAAACATGGCTTCCGAGCTTCGCCGGGTCGGACAGGCAGTCGGAAAGGAGGGCAAAACCCGGCAACGCATCAAGATGGATCACTCCGTTGGGGCGTGGGGAGAGATGGAGCGTTCGGTTAACGAGCTCATCGAAGACCTTTGGTGGCCCACCCGCGAAGTCACCCGGTCCATTTCCGCTGTCGCCCAAGGCGACCTGATCCAGCGCGTTCGTCTGGACGTCGGCGGTCGGCCGCTGGAAGGAGAGTTTGAGCGCTCCGCGAAGATCGTCAATACGATGATCGAGCAGCTCAGCGTCTTCACTTCCGAGGTCACCCGCGTTGCCCGAGAAGTCGGCGCGGACGGCAAGCTGGGCGGCCAAGCCAAGGTGCCTGGCGTATCCGGCGTTTGGAAAGACCTCACGGAGGGAGTTAACTCAATGGCTTCGAACCTGACGGCCCAGGTGCGAAACATCTCCGACGTCACCATCGCTGTCGCCAGCGGCGACCTCTCGCGGAAGATCACTGTCGACGTCCGTGGCGAGATTCTTCAGCTCAAGGAAGCCATCAACACGATGGTCGACCAGCTTCGATCTTTTGCATCCGAAGTCACCCGTGTCGCCCGAGAAGTCGGCACGGACGGAAAGCTCGGCGGCCAAGCGGTGGTTCCCGGAGTCGCCGGCACTTGGAAGGACCTTACCGACTCGGTAAATGCCATGGCGGGCAACCTGACGTCTCAGGTTCGCAACATTGCAGAGGTGACGACCGCCGTCGCTCGGGGCGACCTTTCGCGCAAGATAACAGTCGACGTTCGAGGAGAAATCCTCGAATTGAAGAACACGATCAATACGATGGTCGACCAGCTTAACTCCTTCACCACGGAGGTCACCCGCGTAGCGCGCGAAGTCGGAACGGAAGGAAAGCTGGGCGGCCAAGCTCAAGTCCCCGGCGTCGCCGGCACTTGGAAGGACTTAACCGACAACGTTAACTCCATGGCCGGTAACTTGACGGCCCAAGTTCGCAACATCGCGGAGGTTTCTACCGCGATTGCCAGTGGCGACCTTTCCAAGAAAATCACGGTAAGCGTCAGCGGCGAGATCCTCCTTCTCAAAGAGACGATCAACACGATGGTCGATCAGCTCAACGCTTTCGCCTCCGAAGTCACGCGCGTCGCCCGCGAAGTCGGAACCGAAGGTGAGCTTGGCGGCCAGGCCCACGTCGCCGGCGTTGCTGGCACTTGGAAAGACCTCACGGACTCGGTCAACGCCATGGCCTCGAACCTCACCTCGCAGGTTAGAAACATCGCCGAAGTCACCACCGCTGTGGCCAGCGGCGACCTCTCCCGCAAGATCACGGTCGACGTTAAGGGAGAGATTCTGGAGCTGAAGAACACGATCAACACGATGGTCGACCAGCTGAATGCCTTCACGACTGAAGTCACCCGCGTCGCCCGTGAAGTCGGAACGGAGGGCAAACTCGGCGGTCAGGCTCAGGTGCCTGGAGTCGCTGGAACCTGGAAGGACCTTACGGACAACGTGAACTTTATGGCCTCGAATCTCACTGGCCAAGTGAGGAACATTGCGGAGGTCGCTACTGCTATCGCGAGCGGCGACCTTTCGAAGAAGATCACCGTCGATGTCCGCGGAGAGATTCTGCTGCTGAAGGAAACGCTCAACACGATGGTCGAGCAGCTTCGGTCGTTCTCCACCGAAGTCACCCGTGTTGCCCGAGAAGTCGGAACCGATGGACGCCTCGGCGGTCAGGCCGTCGTCCCCGGGGTCGGCGGCACATGGAAGGACCTTACCGACAACGTGAACTTCATGGCTTCGAACCTTACGTCCCAAGTTCGAAACATCGCTGAAGTCACCACTGCCGTCGCCCGCGGAGACCTCTCCCGCAAGATCACCGTCGACGTCAAGGGCGAGATCCTCGAGTTGAAAATTACGATCAACACGATGGTCGATCAACTTAACGCGTTCGCAGGTGAGGTTAGCCGTGTCGCTCGCGAAGTGGGCACGGAAGGAAAGCTCGGCGGTCAAGCCGTCGTGCCCGGCGTCGCCGGCACTTGGAAGGACCTAACGGACAACGTGAACGTCATGGCCGCCAACCTCACAGAACAGGTTCGCGGCATCGTAAAGGTCGTGACCGCAGTTGCAAACGGCAACCTGAAGCAGAAACTGACGGTAAAAGCTCGCGGTGAGGTGAATGCCCTTGCCGAGACAATCAACAACATGACCGATACGCTCGCGATCTTCGCCGACCAGGTGACGACGGTCGCCCGCGAAGTCGGCGTCGAGGGCCGCCTCGGCGGCCAAGCAAACGTGCCCGGCGCGGCCGGAACATGGAAGGACCTCACCGGAAATGTGAACCTCCTTGCGGCGAACCTCACGACGCAAGTCCGAGCCATCGCGGAAGTCGCCACGGCCGTAACCAAGGGCGACCTCACGCGATCGATTCAGGTTGAAGCCCGCGGTGAAGTCGCTGAGCTCAAAGACAACATCAACACGATGATCGACAACCTCCGTCTCACCACGGAGCGGAACGACGAGCAGGACTGGCTAAAAACGAACCTGGCGCGGTTCACGAACATTCTCCAGGGCCAGCGCAACCTCGCCAACTTTGGCAAGTATCTCCTCACCGAGCTTGTTCCCCTCGTAGACATGCACCAGGGAGTGCTCTATCAAGTCCAGTCCGGCGACAAACCGTACCTCCGCCGACTTGCCGCGTATGGCAATCAGAACGAGAAGGGCTATCCGGAGAAAGTGCAGTTCGGTGAAGGATTCTTGGGGCAATGCGCTGTGGATATGCAGCGGATTCTCGTTCAAGAAATCCCACGCGACACGGTGCCCATCGGCAGCGTGATGTTCAAGGCGGTTCCGCGTAGCCTTATCTTCCTCCCTATCGTCTTCGAGGGACAGATCAAGGCGGTTTTGGGCATGGCGTCACTCAAAGACCTTTCTGCCGTTCACTTGGGCTTCTTGGAACAGCTAACAGACTCGATTGGCATTGTTCTGAACTCGATCGAAGCCACGGTGCAGACTGAAGACCTGCTGAAGCAGTCTCAGCAGTTAGCCGGTGAACTCCAGACTCGACAATTGGAGCTTCAGCAGTCCAACGAACAGCTCGAACAGAAAGCGCAGCAGCTTGCCGAGCAGAACGTCGAGATGGAGCGCAAGAACCAAGAAATCGAGCAGGCACGGTTTGCGCTTGAAGAGAAGGCGAAGGAACTGGCGCTTACTTCTCGGTACAAATCCGAGTTCTTGGCGAACATGTCCCATGAGTTGCGAACGCCGCTCAATAGCATTCTAATCCTAGGCCAGCAATTGGCCGACAACGCCGAGGGCAACCTGACGGGTAAGCAAACCGAGTTCGCTCGCACCATCCATGGCGCGGGTACGGACCTGCTAAACCTTATCAGCGACATTCTCGACCTTTCCAAGATCGAATCGGGAACGGTCACCGTAGACGCCGAAACAGTCCTCTACTCGACGATTCTCGACACCATCCGCCGAAGCTTCCGGCACGAGGCGGACACACGTCACCTGTCATTTGACGTCGGCTTCGATGATGCGCTCGGCCGGAGCATGGTCACCGACCCCAAACGCCTTCAACAGGTTCTCCGGAACCTGCTTTCGAACGCCTTCAAGTTCACGCAGCAGGGCGGCATCACCGTGAGCGTTCGAACGGCGACATCCGGCTGGGCGAATGACCACCCGATCCTCAATGAGGCGCCGCACGTCGTCGCGTTCGAAGTCTCCGACACGGGCATTGGCATTCCCGCCGAAAAGCAGAGAATCATCTTCGAAGCCTTTCAACAAGCCGACGCAAGCACGAGCCGAAAGTTCGGCGGCACGGGCCTCGGCCTCGCCATCAGCCGAGAACTCGCGGGTCTGCTCGGTGGCGAAATCCAACTTCAGAGCACGCCCGGCACCGGAAGTAAGTTCACGCTGTATCTGCCGACGGCTTATCAGGGCTCGTCGATGATATTGCCGACCGGCGATGAAGTCTCCCGCCCTCGCAAGCACTTCCTGACCCTCGATCGATCTTCCGATCATGTCATCGAAGAAGTGCTCGACGACCGCGAGCTGATCGAGGAGAACGATCCTGTGCTACTCATCGTCGAGGACGATGTGCCCTACGCGAAGGTGCTAGCCGAGATCGCTCGCCAGAACGGGTTCAAGGCTATCGTGGCCTTGCGAGGGGCCGATGCCCTGAGTCTCGCAACACAGTTCCGGCCCACAGCGGTCTCTCTCGATGTCTACTTGCCTGATATGCTCGGATGGGCGGTTTTGAACCATCTCAAGCAGAATCCCGAGACCAGACATATACCGATTCAGATCGTAACCTCAGATGAAGATCAGCAGCATGGGCTGTCCCGAGGTGCCTTCGCTTTCATCCCCAAACCGGCCACGACTGAGTTGCTTGAAAACGCAATGCTGAAGTTGCGTGACTTCTCGACGAACACGAGGCGCCGCCTCCTGGTGGTCGAGGATGACCCGGCGGAACAGCTTAGTATTCGAGAATTGCTCTCTCACAGCGATATCGATGTCGAGGTCGCTTCATCGGGCGAAGAAGCGCTGGCCAATCTTCGCGAAGGCGGTTACGACTGCGTCGTTCTCGACCTGAAACTGCCGGACATGACCGGTTTTGAGGTGCTTGAGCGGATGCACGAGGATCCGCTTCTGCGTGATGTCCCCGTCGTGGTCTTCACCGGCAAGGAGCTGACCCAGCAGGAAGATTCCAACCTCCAAGCTCTTGCTCGAAAGGTTGTCGTAAAGGGAGTCGAGTCTCCCGAACGGCTCTTCGATGAGACGGCGCTGTTCCTGCATCGCGTCATGGCGGACCTGCCGCCGGAGAAGCGACGACTCTTAGAGAAGCTGCACCAAACCGACGATATGCTCTTGGGCCGTGAGGTGCTTGTGGTGGACGACGACGTGCGCAACATCTTCGCCCTGTCCAGCGTGCTCGAACGACGCGGCATCATCGTTAAATCAGCGACCACGGGTATGGAAGCGATCGAAACTCTTGAGAAAGAGCCAGGGATCGCGGCCGTCCTAATGGACATCATGATGCCAGAAATGGATGGCTATGAGACGATCCGCCATATCCGCGAAAAGCAGCAACTGAAAAAGTTACCGATCATTGCCCTCACAGCAAAGGCCATGAAGGGGGACCGTGACAAGTGCCTCGAAGCCGGGGCATCCGACTATCTTGCTAAGCCCGTAAACACGGAACAGCTTTTGAACACGATCAAGATGTGGCTCTACCGGTAAGGCAATGACATACCTAGCAGATGACGCCCTCAACATCCTTCTGGTCGACGACCAGCCGGGCAAGCTGCTCGGCTATCAAGCGATTTTGGAGAGTCTTGGCCAGCGGCTGCTTCTGGCCTCGAACGGGCGTGAGGCCCTGGAGCACCTGCTCAAGAACGACGTCGCCGTGATCCTCATGGATGTCTGCATGCCGGAACAGGATGGCTTCGAACTGGTCGAGCTGATCCGACAGCATCACCGCTTCCGAGATACCGCCGTCATCTTCGTTTCGGCGGTGCAAATGACGGACGTCGACCTGATCAAGGGGTACCAGAGCGGTGCCGTGGATTATGTTTCGGTGCCGATCATCCCGGAGATCCTTCGGGCAAAGGTCGAAGTCTTCGTCGACCTCCACCGCAAAACCCGAGCCCTCGAACGCATGAACCTCGGGTTGGAAGCTCGGGTCAATGAGCGCACAGCGGAACTGCAGGAAAGTGAAATGAGATTCCGCCTCATGGCCGACACGATTCCATCCCTCATTTGGACGGCTGACCGTGAAGGCAATCTCAGCTACGCGAACGAACGCTTCCAGCAATACATCGGCGAAACCATCGTTCGCGAGGGTCACTGGCTTTTCGACGCGATCCACCCTGAGGACCGCGACCATTGCCTGGCGGCATGGGAAGAAGCAATCGCTTGCGCGGCGCCCCTGGAGATCGAGCACCGCACAAAAGCCCAGGACGGCACGTACCGCTGGTATCTCACAAGGGCTCTGCCCCAATTTGAGCAAGAGGGCCAGCTAGGGGCTTGGTTTGGCGTTAGCACCGACATCGAGCTTCAGAAGCAAGCGGCAACTCGAGTCAAGGATAGCGAGCGACTCTACAAGGCGATCGGCGACTCCCTCGACTTCGGCATTTGGATCGCTGACACGACGGGCAGAAACCTCTATACCAGCGACTCCTTTCTGAACTTGTTGGGAATCACTCAAGAAGAGTGCGCGGCTGGAGTATGGACGGAGCGAATCATCGACAAAGGCGACGCGGCTGGAATTCAGGCGTGCGCCGAGGCGATGAGCGCGGGCGAGCCCTTTAGCCGCGAGCTTTGGTTCTTGGGAGCGGATGGACATGAGCACCCGGTGCTCTCCCGCGGAGTCCCCATTAAAGATGCTGAAGGCAATGTGGTTTCCTGGGTCGGTATCAACCTCGATATCGCCCAAATGAAGGACGCGGAAAACAGTTTGCGCGAGGCGGACCGGCGGAAGGATGAGTTCCTGGCCACCCTCGCCCACGAACTTCGAAATCCCCTCGCCCCCATCAAGTCCGGTCTCGACTTGATGCGTATCAAAGGCGACGATCCGGTGACGCTGCGCGATTTGCGCGCGATGCTGGAGCGACAGGTAAACCAAATGGTGCGCTTGGTGGACGATCTGCTCGACGTCTCCCGGATCACGCGCGGCGCGCTTACTCTCCAGATGAGCGAAACGAACCTGGCCGACGTAATTCGCGCCTCGGTGGAGACCTCCATGCCGGGTATCGCGAGCAAGAGCCACGACCTGCAAATCAACCTGCCAAACAAGCCGCTGATGCTGTTGGGGGATGCCACCCGCCTCGCCCAAGTCTTCAGCAACCTGCTTAACAACGCCGCTCGTTACACGCCCCCATCCGGTTCGATTTCGATCGGCGCGGAAGTGGACGGCAGCTACGCGGTGGTGCGCGTGACGGACAACGGAATCGGTTTCGACCCCGAAAAAGCGTCTGTGATCTTCGATATGTTTACGCAGGTCGACAAAGACAGTCGAACCGGCGGCGGCCTTGGCATCGGTTTGACTCTGGCAAAAAGGCTCATCGAACTGCACGATGGCGAAATCAGTGCGGCTAGTATGGGACCGGACATGGGAAGCACTTTTGAGGTCAAAATCCCACTTGCGGAGGTTCGGTCCGTTGGACCGGCCGAGTCCGCTCGCGCCGACACCGGTGTCGATGCGCTCCGTATCGTGATCGCGGACGACAATGAGGATGCGGCCTATCTTCTGAAGTTAATGCTGACGGCACTTGGGCATGAGGTGGTCGTTGGCAACTGTGGAGTCGAGGCCGTGCGCCTCGTGGAAGAGTTCGACCCCCATGTGGCGATTTTGGATATCGGGATGCCGAACATGAACGGCTACGAGGCCGCCCGCCACATTCGCCGAGAGGGATGGGGCCAGACCGTCTTCCTAATCGCTCTCACGGGCTGGGGACAGCCAGAGGATCGCCGTCAGACGATGGAAGCCGGATTCAACCGGCATTTGACCAAACCCGCCGACGTTCAGAACTTGACGGGCATATTGAAAGATGACTTTCGGGAGTGGAGCGCCACAGCCGCCGTACCAAGTCGGAACTGAGAACCTCCGAGCTCGGTTCTAAGTCCAAAGTTCGAAACCCTCACCCCCAACACCCGGGGTTAATCTACTTCCCAGACGATCGCGCCCTCGCCAGTCTCCTCGGAATAGAACACGTGGCAAACGCCGGCGGCTATGTAATTCTCTAGCCCGGAATGGGCTTCGAAGTCGATCTGCGCGGCCAACTTCATCGGCATGTCGTTGGCGTCGTTCGGGTGATTGCTGCCGCTTTGCCACCAGCGGACGGGGCCGCCTATTCTGAACGGGCTGATGCCGGGTTCTTCGTCTAGGAGGGGGATCCAGTCGTCGGGCATTTCGTCGCCGGAATCGAAGTAGAAGTGCCACGATTCCTCAAGATCGAAGTACTCGGGCTCGCCAATCGAGGGGCCCAGCGCCCGGTTCTCGCCGGGGCTTTCGATGAGAATCACCGCCGTGAGCCGCTTACTCGCGTCAAAAGTCTCGTTGATGCAGTCGTTCGACTCCGGATCGTAGGTCTGGGCCATGAACGCGTAGGCCAGCTTGAACCGGTCCGACATCTGGGCCAGCGGAATCTGAGCGAGGAAGTGGAGGTGCTCGCCTTCTGGGCTCTTGGGCCAGTCTTTTTGCGCTAGTCCCTGGGGTAGGCCCCCAATTTGTGGCCCGTAGGACTCCCCTATCGTAACGGGGATGCCGAAGTGCACGGGAATCCTCACCGGGGTCATCCTGCTACTGTAGCAAACTCGCGTTCCCTAACGCAACTTTCAAGAGCCAGGTTGGAAGCCGGTGGCACGGATAGGGTATTCTTTACATTCCGCAACCTTGCGTGAGTCCCACTATGCTGCCTTCTCCTGATATCCTAAATGTTTACGAACACGGCAGATTTGTCCTGTCAAATCTGGCGGCCAAACGTGCACGACAGCTTCGCGAAGGTGCCATGCCGTTGGTGCAGATCGATTCTCATCATCCGCTCACCATTGCCTTGGCCGAAATCGCGGCCGGCAAGATCAAGCCGATTTTGACGGAGCACGCCGAGAACATCGAACTCGAAGGTGCCGATCTCGCCCTCATCTCGGATGAGCCGCTGCCGGCCGAGCTCGGCATGCTGCTTCCCGCCCTCGATGAGACAGAGGTTGCGTTGGTTACGAGCATCGTTGAGGATCATGAGCATGATCTCGACGGTGAAGGCGACCACGATGGCGATACGCCGATCAGCCTTTCCGATCTCGTCGAAGATGAAGCTGATGCTGAAGTCGAAGACGAAGCCCCGGTCGCATCCGAAGACGATACGCTCTCACTGAGCGATATCGCCGATCAGGAAGCGCAGGAAGAGGAAGAGGCGGAATCCTAGGAGATAGCGTAAGGCTCTGCTATGGCTAAGGACCTCTACGAGATTCTAGGGGTATCGCGCACCGCAACGGCGGACGAGCTCAAGTCGTCCTACCGTAAGCTGGCGCGTCAATTCCACCCCGACGTCAATCCCGGCAATCCGGAAGCGGAAGAGAAATTCAAGGAGATCGGCTCGGCCTATGCCGTCCTCTCCGATCCCGAGAAACGCGCTCAATACGACCGCTTCGGCACAACCGAAGCCGGCCCCGGAGACTTTTTCCAGGGCGGTGGCGGTGGCGGCGGCATCAACGATATCTTTGACATGTTCTTCGGGAACATGGGCGGCCAGCAGCAGGGCCGCACCGGTCGCCGTGGCGTTCGCAACGGCGGCGATATCGAGATGACGCTGGGTATCGAGCTGACCGACGTTTTAAACGGTGTTTCGCAGGAGATCAAGGTTAAGCGAAATGTTGGCTGTCCCGATTGCAATGGTACGGGCAGCAAGGGTGGATCCGCTCCGGAGACTTGTCCGGTTTGCCACGGCGAGGGCGCGGTCTGGCGGGTCGCGAACACGTTCCTCGGCTCGGTGCGAACATCTTCCCCCTGCAGCAACTGTCACGCCACGGGCGAAGTCGTCAAGGACGCCTGCCCAACTTGCCGCGGCAACAAGGTCGTTCAGCAGTCCGTTCCGGTCAAGGTGAACGTTCCCGCCGGCGTGGAAGCCGGTTCGACCATCCAGATGTCCAGTCAAGGCCACGAAGGCCTAGGCGGAGGACGGAACGGCGATCTTTACATCCATCTGCGCATCGAGGCGGATCGACGCTTCGAGCGCGAAGGTCAGCACCTCTACACAGCAATGGAGATTTCCTATGCGCAAGCTGCGCTGGGCGATAAGATCGGCGTCGAAGGCGTGGATGGCACGTACGATTTGGATGTTCCGGCGGGAACGCAGCCCGGGGAGCTTTTGACTTTGCGTGGCGTGGGACTTCCGCCGCTGCATGGTGGGCGCCGCGGTGACCTCTTTGTTCAGATCCGAGTCCAGGTTCCGAAGAAGCTGAATGACTCCCAGCGCCAAGCGCTCATCGATCTCGCAACGGCGATGGACGAGCGGATTCCCGAGGGAACAGACGGGGGCGGCCTGCTGGGCGGGCTGTTCAAGAAGAAGAAGTGACGAACTGGATTCAGGTCAAAGCCGTCTTCGTGGAAGCACCCGAAGACTGGTCGATTTTTGCCGATGCATTCGACGTTTTCGGCTGTCCGGGCAGCGTCCAGACCGATCGGCCGCCGACCCTCAGCGGCTACCTGACGGAAGTCACCGGCGCCGAAGCTCATGCGCAGGATTTGGCGACGCGGCTTAAGGAACTGGGCGCGGATGCGGTGGAGATCGAAGTCGTGCCGGACGAGGATTGGTCCGAACTTTGGAAGATCCACTTCAAGCCGCGCTTGATCGGCGAGAAGATTTGGGTTCGACCCACGTGGGAAGAAGCTCCCGCGCAGTCTGGGCAGACCGAGATTGTGCTCGATCCGGGCCAAGCCTTTGGCACCGGCGACCACCCGACAACTCGGGTTTGCCTTCGATTGATGGAGAAGGTCGACTTGAACCGGAAATCGGTCTACGATCTCGGCTGCGGCTCCGGCATCCTTGCCATCGCCGCCATGAAACTGGGGGCGAATCCGGTTTACGCTAGCGATATCGATCCGATTAGCGTGCAGGTCACTCGCGATAATATGGCCCTAAATAATGTTGCCTGCCCGGTCTTCGAAGGAGCCGGCTTTATTGTTAAGGGACCATTCGATATTGTGATCAGCAACATCATCAGCGCCACGTTGATCCGATTAGCCAATGATGCGGCTCAATCCGTGAAGCAGGGCGGGTGGTGGATCACATCGGGAATCATCCAGAGTAACTGGCCCGATGTTCGCAAGGCTGCCGAGAAAGCCGGATTCCAACTCCTCGACCATGTCACCGAAGACGAGTGGGTGGGGGCCCTTTTCGTTCGGGAGTCCGCTTGAAGCAACTTCCATTGAGGGCGCTGCCCCGAGTCTTCCTGCCGGGGCTGTATGTCCACCAGGAATCGTACGAACTTCCCAAAGAGGAAGTCGACAAGTTTCGCAAAGTTCTTCGGCTGGCGGAAGGGGATCAAATCGCGGTCTTACCAAACGATGGCTCGCTCATCCGTTGCGAGTTTCGCGGCAAGCATGCCTGGCCAATAGCGACGGAGTATCCGAATTCGGAGCCGGCACTCAAGGTCACCTTGGCCCAAGCGCTTCCCAAAGGGGATCGACTCGACACGATTCTGCGGATGGGAACGGAGTTGGGAGTTTCCCGCTTCCTCCTCTTCCCCGCCGAGCGTAGCGTGGTGCGGTGGGACGCGGCGAAGATTCAGGAAAAGAGCCGAAGACTCCACGCGATCATCCGCGAAGCGGCCGAGCAATGCTTTCGTTCGGTGCTACCTAAGCTTGAGTTCGCGCCTTCTTTGAAGGAGGTCTTGAAGTCTTATCCCGATGCCCTCGTACTCTCTGAAGTTGAGTCGGTCTCTCGACGGCTCGAGGGAGCCCGCGACTCCGCAACGCTCGTTGTCGGTCCTGAAGGCGGGTGGGCACCTCGAGAACTGGAAGTGATTGGCGATCTTGGCGTAACCCTCGGCCCGCTCGTCCTGCGGACAGACACGGCCGGCGTTGCCGCCGCCGCGGCTCTCCTCCTACGCTCCTCATAAATCCTCTACAGGAGTTAAACTCCTATTGTGAAGCTTCCCTTCTTCTCCAAGAGTAAGGATCCCATCGCCGACTTCTGGGATTACTTCGCCGCCATCGCACCGGATATTGCCGCCGCGGGGAGGCCGATCAACTCACATGTCAACGGCATTGGCAAGAAGCTGGATGCCATCCATAAGCGCTTAGCTTGGCAAATCGGGCCGGCCGATAGCGGATGGAGCTTGGAGATCAGCGCGGACGGGGTGCATGAGATGGTCCCCCATGTCATGAAGGTGGTTGAAGCGGCACCCGTCATTCCCGGCTGGAAGGTCCATGCGTTTCGCCAGCGGATTGGCGAACCTACGAAACTGGCGATGAACGGGATGGACTTCGATCCCGACAAAATCTTCTTCTCTAGCCTAGTTGAAGGGGACAAGGTGGACCTTGTCTTCTATGTCGATGGATTGAACGCCGCGAACCGAGAGCCTTGGATTGGGGCGATCTTTATTTATCTGGATTCAGCGGTTGGAGAGTACGACGTCATGACCAAGATCGGAGGTATCGACTTCCTTCCTCTAACTCAAGCGGGTGATCGGTCGCAGCTTCGCACCTTTGACCAGTTACCCGCCGTTGTGGATTCGCTGTAGTCTAACGGTCGCTGCGGAAAGGCAGCAATGGCGAAGGCTTCGAGCTTGCGGATTGAGGTTAACCAAGAGCAGCGGCGGGATGACGGAGCTGATTAAATCCGACCCGATCGATCCTAGAAGGAACAAGGGCTATCCAGGCTTATGACCGACGGTAACATCTCATCGTGAGTGCCTTTGCGGAAGACTCTCAGCGGCGGCGGGAGATGGAGGAGCAGGGGTTTACCGTTCTTGAATCGGTGTTCACCTACGAAGAGATGACACGCCTGGATTCCGCTCTGCGCCAATACGCGGAGCAGAGCGGCAAGGACATCGAGCGGACGGTCGCCTTCCTTCAGAAGGTCGCGGAACGGGACGATTTCGTTCGCGATTTTGCGCGGCATCCGGCGCTTGTGGAAGCAGCCATCGCCCTCCTTGGCCCCGACGTAGATCTCTACTTCAACCAGCACGTTGTGAAGAATCCCGGACCCCAAGAGGCGTTCTCTTGGCATCAGGATGACGCTTATGGGCCCGTCGAACCGACCCCTTACCTGACGGTCTGGGTCGCCATGACCGAGGCGACGGTCGCGAACGGATGCGTTTGGGCGCTGCCCGGCTCTTGGAAACAGGGGCTCTTGCCCCACACTCCGTCTTCCTTCGGACTTTCTTGCCACTCCCTCGACGACCCAGACCAGGGCGTGCCCGTCGAAGTCGGCCTAGGCGGCATTGCGTGCTTCTGGTCGCTCACGGTTCATAAGAGCGGACCGAATCTGACGGACCAGCCGCGAAAGGCCATGATCTTTCAATACACCCGCCCGGGCCTCACCCACAAATCGTCTGGCATGGTGATCCGGTCCAAGCTGACAATCGCACGAGGCAGTGTGCCGGTTACATCGGCGATGGAAGGGGATTCGAGTCCGTAAGTCTTCGGGCTTACGGCTCGTCGGGGCGCTGAAAAGCTGGGTCGCTGATACTGCCAACCATCGCTTGAGCCCACTTCTTATAATCGAGTTCGGGCCTCATGCCAACCTTAAGCTCGACATCCACGACCTGCCCCGCCGACGGCCGGTCGGTACGGTAATCGTGATCGTTCCATCCGCCGCGGCCCGGGCGGAAATGTGATAGGTGCTCAGTGCCACACCTTGATTGTACGCCGCAAACTATTGAGAACAACCCGAACCGGGTACAACCCGTCCCGATGCGCGGGCTGAATCTCTTTTTCTTGCTCCTCGGCGTGCTGGTGCTCCTTATGTTTGGGATCACCTTCATTCCCGTCGAATCCACCTCCGCATCTAAGGCGTGGAGCTACCTGTTCACACCCTTTCTCATCGCCCTCCCCGTTTACGCGATCTTCAGCGCCGCAAACCATAAGTGGAGCTGGCAGCTTGCCGTTCAGTTCATCGTTCTCGGCGCCCTCGCCCACGTTTCGCTCTCCATCATGGAGAAACAGGTTTCCGAAAAACCCCTACTTGCTGCCTTCTCCGCCATCGGGCAGGCCGGGCTGCTGATGTGGACGATGGGGCTCGGGGCCTTGCTGGCCATCCGGCTGAAAGATCGCAACCTGCTGATTCCCGTCGCGATCTTCCTAATCTCCTTCGACATCTTCCTCGTCTTCACCCCGAACAGCCCGCTCCAGAGGCTCGCTCCGAAGTATCTGGCCCAGATTGCCTACAAGGTGACTCAGGCTGGCTCTGTGCAGCCGTTCGCGTATGTCGGGCCCGCCGATTTCCTCTTCATGGGCATGTTCTTCGTGGCGCTCTTCCACTTCAAGATGGACCCGAAGAACACGATGAAGTGGATGATCTTGGCCATCCTGCTGTATCTGTGCGTCCAGATGTTCGGCGTGGCGATGCTGCCGCTGATGGTGCCCATCGGGCTCACGGTGCTGCTCGTGAACTGGAAGTTCTTCAAGCTGAACAAGGAAGAGATCATGTCGACGGCCGTTATCGGCGTGATCTGCGTGGGGCTGATCAGCTACATGGCATGGAAGCGAGCAGCGCAGCCTGCACCTTCGATCTCGGCGCAAGAAGGAGAGATTCAAGGATCGGAGACGACGCCCGCGCCAACTTCGCAAGATCCACCCCTGTCGGCAGACCCGAACGCTCCAACAGGTACACAAGATCCTCAGTAGCCAGGTTGCCACCTGCCCCGGGAGCATAGGGGCAGCCGCCCAGACCCGCCGCGCTGCTGTCGAAAGCCGTGATCCCCAGATCGAGCGCCGCCTCGACATTGGCGACCGCCGTGCCGCGCGTATCGTGGAAATGGTAGGCGATCTGCTCAGGCGGAATCTCGTCCGTCAGCATCGGCGTCAGATGCCGAACTTCCTTCGGAGCGGCCACACCGATCGTGTCGCCGATGCTCACCTCGTTCACGCCAAGGTCGATCAGCTTTAGGGCGACGTCCTGTGTCTTCTCAGGCGGGATTCGGCCCGCGAAAGGGCATTCGAACGCCGTGGAGACATAGCCGCGGACCCACCCATGAGGCTTATGGGAGCGAAACTCGGTGATCGCCTCTCGGAAGACCTCCAGAGACTGATCTACGGTCATGTTGATATTCTTCAGCGTGAATTGGTCGCTGGCGGCGGTGAAGAGCGCGATACGGTCCACGCCTAGTTCGATCGCCCGCTCCAGGCCCTTCATGTTCGGAACCAGAGCCGAATAGAGCCCGCCCGGGGGGAGTTGCGGCCAAAGCTCGGCGGCGTCCGCGAGTTGGGGAACCCACTTGGGTGAGACGAAGCTCGTGACCTCGATCTCCTTCAGACCCGCATCTAGGAGAGCTCGGATGAAGGCGAGCTTGGCCGAGGTCGCAATCGGTGTCTTCTCATTTTGCAGCCCATCGCGCGGGCCGACTTCAATAAGACGCACTGACTCGCGCGCTCCCCGCGCCTCTGGGCTTGGCTTTATAGAGCGCGTGCGTCCGCGCGAACGGCGACGGCTTTTGGAAACTGATCTTGAGCATGGGCGATTCGGAGTCGGCGTCGATCATATCGACCTTCATGCCCCACTCTTTCTCGGCCTTTTCGACCTTCTCGCTGAGCTTGTCGTTCTCGCTGCGGAAGCCTTCCGCCGCATCCATCGCATTCACCGGCCAGCGATTGTTGTCGAATCGATACTTCTGATAGGCGAACATGAGCTGCACGGTCATCACGCGCTGGTCCTTCTCCGCCTTGGGCAAGCTCAGAACCCAGACTACGATGCCGAAGCCGATCGCGGCCACGACGGCCATCGAGATGGCGAAACCGAAGACTACTTTCTTGCCGGCGACTATGAGGGCACCTCCTCGGTGACAAGCGCCAAAAGCTGCCCATCGACAACTTGCGCTCCCTTCTCGACGTTGAGTTCCCTGACGACTCCGTCGAAGGGCGCATTGAATGACTGCTGAGTTTTCATCGCTTCCAAAACCAAAACCTTGTCGCCCTTGGCAACCTTGTCGCCTGCGGCGACGAGCACATCCACGATCAACCCCGGCATCGGCGCGCGCATCTCGCCATTCCCGGCCCCCTTGCCGCCCTTCAACCGCAAAGCCTTTTCGATCAGATAGGTCTGGCCGCGGTAGCTGACATGGACTTTATCGCCATCGCGAACGGCGACAGCGGTGTGGATCCCCTCGGATGTGCGAACGGCTAGCCGATCGGGCAACCGAATAACCTCGGCCTCCGTCTTGGAGAATTCGACTTCCTTCCCGTTCACAAATCGCTTCATCGTGGGGACCGATCTAGTGTACCGGCGAACCCGAGATCGAGGTCGAGCCAAGTTCGAAGGAAGCCCATGTGGGTCGCGGATGACCGTCCCGCGACATCCCTCATTCCAAGGCTCCATTTTAAAGCGCGACCATGGGTCGCGCACTCCAAGTTAGGCTACGGCGTCGCGGATGCGGGCCAAAGACTCCAAAAGTCCATCCAGACGGTCTAACGGCCACTGCGTGGCGGCATCGGAGAGCGCGTGCTCGGGGTCGGGGTGCGTTTCTAGGAATAAGGCGTCGATACCGACGGCCACCGCCGCTCGCGCCATCGCGGGGATGGACTCGCGGACGCCGCCCGTCGTCTCTCCCGCCCCGCCGGGGCGTTGCGCGGAGTGCGTGGCGTCGAAGCAGACGGGGACGCCATACGAGCGCATCGTTTCCAAGCCCGGCATATCCACGACGAGGGTGTTGTAACCGAACGAGGTTCCTCGCTCCGTCAGCATAATCCCGTTCGCCCCAAATCCTTCGAGCTTGGTCACGATGTTGCGAGTGTCCCAGGGTGCCAGGAACTGGCCTTTCTTCACGTTTACCGGCTTCCCTGTCGCGGCGGCTGCCTCGAGAAGGTCCGACTGCCGGCATAGGAATGCAGGGATTTGTAGAATGTCCACCACCGAAGCCGCGGCTGCGGCTTGCTCGGGAAGGTGGATGTCCGTGGTCACGGGCAGCCCTAATTCGGCCTTAACCCGCGCCAAAATCGCCAACCCTTCGTCGATTCCACTTCCCCGCTCGCTGTTCGCCGAGGTGCGGTTCGCTTTGTCGAAAGAGGCTTTGAAAATGTACGGATACTCATACTTCTCCGCCAGCGCCGAAACCGTCGACGCTACGTGAAGGCATAAATCGGCGGACTCGGCAAGACAAGGGCCGGCGATCAGAACGAGCCGGCCCTTACCGATTTCAATGGGTCCCGCGAAGAACAGCTTAACCTGCCTTCTTTACGTTGATCGGCGCGGTCACATTCACGAACTTCGGCGGCATACAGGTCTTGTCGTTGCACTGCATATACAGCACTTTGAACTTGGCCGTGGTCTTGCCCGGATTCTTGAAGACTACCGAGAACGGAATCTTGATCGTGCCTTCGTAGACGGCAGACTTAGTGCCGAACGAGTCCATCATGAACCCCTTCGGATACTTAACCGACTTCAAAACGACGTTCTTGTCCGGCGAAGAAACCGTTACCGGCATTTGGCCGACCTTGTCCGTCGGCGGGTTCTGGTAGGCGTGCCAGCCTTCCGGAATGATAATGGTCACGGTGCCGCTGACGGCGGTGCCGGCCTTGGCTTCCTTCGGAAGCGAAACCTTGATAACTTCGGCATCTCCCTGAAGAGGAGCCGGAGCGGTGAGTGCCATAACGGCGAACGAGGTGACTGCGAAGATCATATTCATGCGATTCCCATCCATTTCTTAAGCTTATAGACGCCCGTATCCCGATTCAGTTGCGCAATGGCTCGGGTAAGGGGGACCCCCTTGGGGCAAACTTTCACGCAGTTCTGCGCGTTTCCACAATTAGATATGCCCGTTTCGTCCGTAAGAGTTTCAAGTCTTTCCGATTCCAGCGTTTTTCCCACCGGATGCAGGTTAAAAAGCAGGGCTTGGCCGATCGCGGCCGGTCCCACAAAGGTGGTCTTTTCGCTGTACTGAGGGCAAGCCTCCATGCAGCAGCCGCACGTCATACAGCGGCTCAAAGCGTAGCGAAGCTGGCGGACATGATCATCCTGCGGCGCGCTCATGCCTAGGTCGTAAGACCCGTCGATCGGCACCCATCCCTTCAGCCGGATCAGGTTGTCGAACATCTGAGACCGGTCGACGATAAGATCCCGCACCAGCGGAAACTTCTTCATCGGCTCGAGCTTGACCTCCAGCACTTCCCCATGGGCTTCACCCACTTCCTCAATCAGCGCCGTGCAAGCCTGCCGCACGGTGCCATTGATGTTCATGGTGCAAGACCCGCAGACTTCTTCAAGACAAGCCGCCTCCCAAGCCGGAGGCTGCACGGGCTTGCCGTCCACGGTGCGAGGATCCTTGCGCACTTCCATGAGGGCGGAAATGACGTTGAGCTTCTCCTTGTAAGGAATTTCGAAGGTTTCCCAATGCGAAGCAGAAATCTTGTCCTGCTGCCGGAGAATGACGAGGCGAATCTTGGTGTAAGTGGCCGTGGCCATTGAAGTTAAGTTTACTCCTCCTTGCCCCGGGTCTGGGCGAATCCATCCCCCTTGGCCCGAACATCCAGGGCACGAGAGGAGAAAGCAAAGAAGCCCGATCCATTGGATCGGGCTTCTAAATCTTGGCAACGGGGGGATTTTAGCGGGCGTAGAACTCGACGACCTGCTGCTCTTTAAAGAACTTCGGAAAATCTTCGCGCTCGGGGAGGGCGGAGACCTTGCCGGTCATGTTCGTTACATCGGCTTCCATGTAGGCCGGCAGAGCCGCGCCCTCATAGTGATTCATTCGGGCGATGCCCTTGCTGGAATCGCGGTCGCGAACGCCGATGACGTCGCCGACCTTCAGCTGGAAGCTGGGGATGTCGACGAGACGGCCATTGACCGTGATGTGGCCATGGGACACCATTTGGCGGGCTTGGAAGATCGTCTTGGCGTAACCGAGGCGATAGACTGCTGTCTGCAAGCGAAGCTCCAACAGGCGAAGGAAGTTCAAGCCGGTGTTGCCGTGCATGCGCTGAGCCTTCTTGAAGGTGTTGCTGAACTGCTTCTCGAGCATGTGATAGTAGCGGCGGATGACCTGCTTTGCCAGGAGCTGCTCGCCGTACTCGGACTGGCGTCGATCCTTAAGGTTGGGACCGTGCTGACCCGCCGGGTAGAGCCGATTGCTCTTCGGGTACTTGCCGTGACCCCAAATGTTGAAGCCGACCGTTCGGCTGATGTCCGTTTTTCTTCCTCGATAAGTTGCCATGTTCACGTTCACGCATGACGCGCGAACCGATAGGATACCACAACATCGGCAACAATCGGGCTGGAAATCAGACGAGGTGCGTCGAAGTTTCTTGCAGACTCTCCCATCGCTCCCGCGTGAGGCACGTCAGGATCTCATCGCGATAACTTCCCCGCTTCCAGAAGGCTTTCGGCCAGCGGCCGATCTCGACATAGCCAGACTTTTCCTGCATGCGGGCGGAGCGCTCGTTTCCTTCAATATAGGAACTGCGCAATAGCCTCAGTCCTAGAACATCGAAGGCATACCGGGCGCGGGTTCGGGCGGCGTCGGTGCCATAGCCCTTGCCCCATTGGGTCGGGTCGCCCAGCAGGCTTCCCGTCATGCCGCTGCCGTTTCGGAAGTCGATATCGTGAATCCCGGAGGTGCCAAGATGCTCCCCGTCCAGGGTTTCGATGGCGAAGATCAAGTCGGTGTTGGTTAGCCCTTTGGAGCGTGCCTCGAACCAATCCTTCTCCGCCATCCGGGTAATCGGAAAGTCGCCGACCAGTAAGAACTGTGTGACCTCGGGATCGGTCATCCAGCGCCAGCAGTTTTCAAAGTGCTTGTCGAAGTCCAAGGGGACCAGTCGAACCAAATCGCCTTCCCAGCCGTGTGCCATAAGGCATTCTACCGATTGGCGAGCGGCAGATCGGGAATCTTTGTGTCGCCCCAAGCCCTTAGGACCCCATCCTTCAGATGCATGCCTTTAAGGGTGATGGCATCGTAGAGTCCCAGATCTGCGGCAAAGTCGACAACCGGATTCAATTTGTTGAGTAACACCCGAGAGGACGCGGAGTCGGCGGGGCGATCGTCGAAGAAGATCCGAGCGTTGGCCAGTTCGAGCACCCGGCCCCCGGGCGAGGCGAGAGTCGCGATGACGAGGAAGTTCGTTGTCAGCAACGCGAACTCGCCGTAGCCCTCAACGAAGACCTTATCGTTCTCGATCTTGACGGTGACGCGCTTGATTTCTTTGAACTTGTAGAGAATGAAACGCTCGAGGTCTTTGGCGAGAATGATCACTTGCCCATCGCCGGTTCCGCTCTTGCTCAGGCGCATCTGCCTCTTGCTGATGGCGAGAGCGTAGTCATAGCGGCATTCGGGGATGGCCGCGGAGAGCGATTCGATGCGCAACGCCTTGAGCGAGAAATCCTTTAATTCGAGCTTAAGGAGCCCGATTCTGCCCTTCTTCGAGCGATGCGGCTCCGTGAAAAGCGGCAAACCGGGAGTGGTGAAATGCGAGGCGAAGATGGTGACTTCGCGCAGGTCGCCGGCAGGTCCGCCGATGACGCCGTTGAGCTTGGTTTGGATGTTGACAAGTTTGTCCGGACCTTCCAGTTTGGTCAAGATCTCACGGCCGGCGGCAAGTTCGAATCCTCGGACTTCCAGCTTCGCCGCGCCCGACAGGACGCCGAAGGCGGCTAAAAGAAACCCAAAGATCATAGCTGACGTAGTATGCTAGAGGCTAACCCCTATGCGCTTTGGCTTGGTGTTCCGATGTCTGAGATTCTCGTCGATTCCCTATCTGAGTCCACCCTGCGTTCTTACGACTTGCTCCGAGCCGGATGCGGTCGCTATGAACTGAACCAATCCGCTCTCCTCGAGTTCAGGGGCGAGGATCGCAAAGCTTGGATTCAGGGCCAAATCACTAACGATTTACGAAATATCCCTGTCGGCGGTTCTGTCTCCTTCTGTTTTTGCAGCCCCACCGGTCAAATTATTTCAACCGGTGAGCTCTGGATTCTGCCCAATCGCTACCTCGTCCGCATTCCCAAGGCCGCGCACGAAGCCGTTCTGAAGCGCTGCGAGCAGATGATCGTGATGGAGGATGTGCTGTTTGCCGACCTCTCCGCCGAATACCGATTAGTGTCCATTCAGGGCCCGACGGCCACAGAAGAATTGCGCGAGATCGTCTCCCTTCCCAATCTGGATGCGGGGGAAACGGAATACAAAGGACTCGAGGTCATCACCCTCCGCTCAAATCGCACCGGCATGGGCGGTTGGGATCTACTTCTCCCTCGCGGCGCTTCGAAGGAAGCGGCCGAGATCGAAGCGCTCTTTGAGCCGATCGAGGAAGAGGCGTACGCGATCGCCCGATTAGAATTCGGCAATCCTCGATTCGGGGTCGATATCACCGAGAAAACTCTGCCGCCGGAGCTAGGGCCAGCTTTCATCGCAAAAAACATCAGCTACACCAAAGGCTGCTACACGGGCCAAGAGGTCCTGATGCGGATTCACTCCCGCGGCCACATCAACAAGACTTGGGTCGGCCTCATCTCCGACCGCCCAATTCCGATCGGCGCCGCCGTCATTCACATGGGACGCAATGAGGTGGGGTTTGTGACCGGTTCCGCCGAATCGCCAACCTTGGGCTTTATCGGTGCCGCCATGGTCCGCAAGGAAGCGGCGTTCGACCGGGAAGAAGTTGTGATTCGGTCTGAAGACGGCGATTTTGAGGCCGAGATTCGACACATGCCGCTCTGGCGCTACGAGTAAGCTTTTGGCATGGATTCCGAGCGCGGCCCCATTACAACCGTCAAGCTTCCCTTCTACACGCCCGAGGAATTCGAGCTCTTGAGGGGCCTCAATGAAGGCGACGAGGTGTTGCATGACACTTACGAGGAATGGAAAACCAACACCGCCGACATCCAGAAGACGTTGGAATCTGAGGGCTTGGTGGTGAAGAGGATCAACATGGATGTCGTTGCTGTGATTCAATGGTGCCACGATCGAGGCTTCAAATTCGACGGCCCCGCTCGTGCCAAGTTTTTGAGTCAGGCCAGCACATGAGGCAGCATCCTTTGACCTACGACGCCGTCATAGTCGGCAGCGGCCATAACGCTCTCGTCGCCGCCGCCTACCTTGGCCAAGCTGGCAAATCGGTTCTGGTCTTAGAGCGAAACGAAACGCTCGGCGGAGCAACGGCTTCCAAGAAGGTCTTCCCGGACTACGAGGCTTACCTCTCGACATACTCCTATCTCGTTTCTCTGTTCCCCCAGAAGATTGTCGACGACCTCGGGCTCACGTTCAAAACGATCCAACGTCGAACTGCCTCGTTCACTCCCTATAAGGATGCGGATGGGACGGACCGGGGGCTGGTCGTTTCCAATGTGGATTCGGCTCGATCCAAGGATTCGATGCGCGAAATGGCGGGCGAGACGGCTTGGGCCGGCTACGAGCATCTTCTTCGCCTCGAAGAAGCGATCGCGGGACAGGTCTGGCCCAGCATGCTGGAGCCGCTGCGATCAAAGGAAGGGTTTCGTTCTGCGTTGTCGAATCCTGTAGAAATGGAGGCTTGGGACGCGTTTATCGAGGAGCCACTCGGGCGGGTCATCGAGAAGTACGCCGAGCACGACGCCCTGCGCGGGCTCCTCTTGACGGACGGCAAAATCGGTGTCTTCACTCATGCCCACGACCCGGGCCTGCTACAAAACCGGTGCTTTCTCTATCACGTTATCGGCGGCGGTAACGGGGAATGGCGGGTGCCCGTTGGGGGGATGAAGTCTTTGGTCGACTCCCTGCTCGACGCCTGTCGGCGAGTTGGGGTGGTCTTCGAGACATCCGCTCCGGCGAGTCATGTCGAGACCGGAACCGAGCGGCACACGGTGACCTTCACTCGAGATGGCAAAGAGATGACGGTCGAGGCAACGCATGTTCTCGTCAATGCGGGACCGCGAACGTTCGATAAACTGTTTGGCACCCTTCGCTCGCTCGAGGACGAGAACGAGGGTTCGGTCATCAAGATCAACATGCTCCTGCGACGCCTACCGAAGGTTCGGGTGCAAGGCGTTTCCAGCGAGGAAGCCTTTGCGGGTTCGTTTCATGTCGATGAGGGCTATGCCCAAATGCAGACTTCCTATGAGCGGGCACTAAGCGGGCAGGTCCCCGATCCCGCTCCGGGGGAGATGTATTGCCACACTCTGACAGACCCGTCGATTTTGAGCCCAGAATTGCAAGCGAAAGGTTATCAAACGATCACCCTCTTCGGCCTCGACATGCCCTATCGCCTATTCGAAGAAGACCACGATGCCCGCCGTCAGCGAGTACTGGACTTCTACCTGGACGGATTGGATCGAGTCTGCGCGGAGCCTTTCCGCGATTGTCTTGCACTGGACAGGGACGGTCGGCCCTGCATCGAGATCAAGACCCCGCAAGATATCGAGCGCGAAATCGACCTCGACCAAGGCAACATCTTCCACAACGCCCCGTCCTGGTTCTATGCCACCGATGAGGATTCGGCCGGTTCTTGGGGCGTGGAGACCGAATACCCGCGCGTCTACCGGGCCGGCTCATCCGCTCACCGAGGCGGCGCCGTAAGCGGCATCCCCGGCCACAACGCCGCCAGAGCGATCTTGGGATAGATCGAACCAAGATGTCGATCCCCCAAGCGAAACAGGAAGGAAGATCGCATAATGGCTAACTTCCCATGGATTTTGCTTCCCTCTCCAAACGCGCTCAAGTGAACCGGCTCCGCAAGGTCGCGGTGGCCATGCTGGCACAGTATCCGATTCGCGTGGCGAAGATCGAGCTGTTGACCCACTTGTTCAACACCACCTTCGGCGTCACCACCGAGGACGGTCGTAAGTTCGCACTTCGCATCAACACGAACTCGAAGCGAACTCCGCAAGAGATGAATGCGGAGATCGCTTGGGTATCGGCCCTTGGGCAGGAGACGGATATTTGGGTGCCTCAGGCTTTGGTGGCCACGAACGGAGAGTTGATTGTCGACGAGCACTGCGAGGCGATGGGGCGGGATCTGCGCGGAGTGCTTTACTCCTGGCTGCCTGGGCCCAACGCTTGGGGACGGATGACGGAGCCGATCGCCTTCGCGATGGGAGAGGCGACGCGCGAACTCCACGTTCATGCTTCCGCATTCAAGTTGCCCAAGAACTGCGAACTGAAGGACCTCGCCGATCCGCTCTTTGGCTACGACTACATCCTCCCGGGAAAATTCCCCGACCTTCGCCACGAGCTCTTCGAGGATTGCTTCGAGCAGAGCAATAGACTCCTTCAAGAGTTGAAGAAGCGTCCGCAGATTCCCATCCACTACGACGTCCACATGGGCAACGTCAAGTGGTATCGCGGGCGACTGAGCGTGTTCGATTTCGACGACAGCCTCATGGGGTTGCCTGTCTTCGACGCCTATGTCACGGTCTTCTATCTCCGCTGCACGAAGGGCGGTCGCGAACTGGAAGCCGCATATTGGAAGGGGCTGGAATCGAGTCCGGAAGCACTTGGCGTCACGAATGAGGAATTCGAGCTGCTCGTAGCTTCTCGTTCGATCTTGCTCGCGAACGAATTATCCCGCTGGGACACTGCCGAAACCCTGGCGATCGCACCGAAGTATTGCGAAGTGACCGAAAAGAGACTCGCCCATTACTTCGAAACAGGCGAGTTTGATCCGATGGTCGCGACAATGTCCTAGCCTTGTTGGCGGCCTTCGAGGCAT
>JBKJIP010000131.1:0-5572 GCA_046598515.1 Fimbriimonadaceae bacterium
CGTGCCTTTCGATGCGAAGATCATGTCGCTGATCCCCCACATGCACGTGCGCGGTGTCGGGGCTCGATACGAACTCACGACTCCGAATGGGGAGACGAAAACCATCTTGGACGTGCCCAGTTACGACTTCAACTGGCAGCTACCCTACGAGTTCGCCGAATACGTCGACGCGCCGAAGGGCAGCAAGCTGATCTTCACGGCCTGGTACGACAACAGCGAGAAGAACCCCGCCAATCCCGATCCCAAACGCCGAGTCCGCTGGGGATCGCAGACCTACGACGAGATGCACCTCGGCTACGTGGAGTACTTCATCCCCGCCCTGAAACCCGGCGACCCCATTCCCGGCCAAAACCGCCGAGGCAGCGGTGCCTTCATCACAACCATTTTCCAGCAACTGGATAAGGACGCCGATGGATTCGTCACCGAGAAGGAAGCCGCCCTGGCTTGGGCGAGGCTGAAGACGGCGGATGCGAACGGCGATGGGAAACTGACCTTGGAAGAAGCGATGAAGGCTTTCGGCGGATAGGTTCGATTCAATACTCGTCCCGAGCCAATTGTGGGTCGAGGGGGTTCGTACCGCGACATTCCCTTAGCTTCTTGGTTCACGCCGAAGAGGACGCGGGACGAACCCCCGCGTCCCACAGTTTGGCTTAAGCCTAGTTTAAGATCGCGTCCTCACTTACAGACCGCTTTGACGAACTTCCTCAGGGCCTTCAAGTCCGCCGAGGAACCGGGGACGAAGCCCAGGGACAGCCACTCGTCGTGACTGAAGAAGATGAAGCGACGTGAAACCAGGTCCACGACGCCGAAATCCCAGAGGTTGTTGACGGCGAGGTGAAGGAGGGACAGCGTGTATTCGTCATTTCCCAGGGTTTCACCGGGGTATTCGTAGATGGCAACAGCCGCCCCGGGATAGCGACGAAAGCGAACTGAATCGAAGGCATAGCGATTCTCCTGGTTCTCCCAGACGCCGTAGTCGCTCGCGAAGAATAGCAGGTTATCCGAGGCGACGATTTCGAGGAATCCGCGCAGGAGGACGAGCCGTTTGCCGGAGTCGATGGGAAGGTCATATCGAGAACTCGTCTTGGCGACCGCCACCATGCCGTCGATATCCACCCCGATTTCGCTCAGCGCACCTCCCAATTGACTCTTCGACAAGAGTGCCTTTTCCATGTCCTTCAAAGATACTCTCGGGAGAGGATGGCGCGGGACGGGCATCCGCGCCCCACAGGCATCCGCCCCACAGGCATCCGCGCCCCACACGGGAGTGGAAAGGTATCCCAAGAACCCCGCAACTGATACACTCACCAGGTGAGCGCGCCAATCCAAACCTTGGTCGGAATGACCCGAGCGGAGATCGCCGAGTTTCTTGGCGAGCGGCCGGGTGCGCGCATGCGGACGAACCAGCTTGCCATCTGGGCCTATAAGAAGGCAGCGGAGAATTACGACGAGATGACCGATCTGCCCGTCGCGCTCAAAGAAGAGCTGAAGACCGCCCTGCCCGTACAACCTTTAACCGTGGCGCGGCATGCACGATCGACGGACGGCGTCGACAAACTTCTCGTCCACAACGGAGACCACCAAGTCTACGAATGCGTTCTGCTGCCCTATGAGGACCGGGTCAGCAGCTGCATTTCTTCCCAAGTCGGCTGCCCCATGGGGTGCACCTTCTGTGCGACGGGATTGGGTGGTTTCGACCGCAATCTCACTGCCGGCGAGATCGTGGGCCAGTATTTGCAGCTTCAACGCGTACGTCTCGAAAATCTGAGACTTGGACGCGGAAAGGGCTCGGATCGGGTCAGTCACGTTGTTTTCATGGGTATGGGCGAACCGCTCCTAAACCTGCCGAACGTCGTTAAGACGCTCAATCTGCTTCATGAAGAGGTCGGCCTCAGCTACCGACACCTCACCGTGAGCACGGTCGGGCTCGTGCCCCAGATCCTCCAACTAGCCGAGCTGAACCTTCCGATTCACTTGGCCTTAAGCCTCCATTCTCCGGACGATGAGATACGAAGCAGCCTGATGCCCGTAAATAAGAAGTGGCCGGTCAAAGAGGTGATCGACGCGATGAAGACTTACGGTCGCAAGACCGGACGGAAGATCACGATCGAATACTTGCTGATCGGCGAACTGACGGATACGCCGTCTCAGGCCGCCGACTTGGCGCGTCTGATCCGCGGCGTGCCGAGTGTCGTGAATGTGATTCCTTTTAACTATGTAGCGACGGAGGAAGGGTTCAAACGCCCTTCCCGGGAACGCGTTCGCGCGTTCAAAGCCGTGCTCGAAAAGCACGGCGTGAACTTCACCGAGAGGATGGAGCGGGGGCACGATATCGCCGCTGCCTGCGGGCAGTTGGCCGGGCAGCATCCGGGTCGCTTTGCGAAGCGGGCGCACCCGATCCGAGTGGTGGATGCGTGAAGCTAGCGCTGACTTTGGCCGCCTTGGCGGTTGTTTTGGTCGGATGCGGAGCTCGCGGCAAGTTGCCAGAGGAAATCGTTCTCGAGCAAGAGAAGAAGAAGGAAGAGAAGGGGCCGGATCAAACTGTTCAACTCAAAGGCGGCAAGCTGGAGCGGTCAAACACCGATCAATCCAAACGGTGGACGCTCGCTTGGACGGAAGCAGAAGCCAACTTCAATCTCGACGAGGCGAAGTTTGGCGGGCAGCTTAAGGAGGTCTCCGGGACGATCATCGAGGGCGGCGAAGAAGCAAGCTCCTTCGTGGCTCGCGAAGGTGAAGTCAAGCCGGGATCGCGGAAATTCACCCTTAACAAGGGTATTAAGCTATCCTCAAAGTCTTACGATGCTTCCTTGGAGTGCAATCAACTGAGTTACGATGCGGACAGCGGTGTCGTGGAAGCTTCGAAAGGCATTCGGCTCAATATCAACGGAAACGTCTTTCCTTCCATCGAATCTTTAAGCGGCAAAGCAGACCTTACCGAACTGGCTCCCAATCCCGAGGCCTTCAACAAAATGAAACAAAACCCTCTTTCGAAGCTCATCGTCCTGACGGCGCTCACCGGCGTCGGATCGAACGTGATCGCGCAGGACGAAGAGAATCGCGTTTATCGGATCGTCAGCGAAGGTAAGCCTAAACTGTCTTTGAAAACGCTGCCAAACGGGCAGACTCGGGTGACGTACACATCCGATACTGCGCCGATTGTGGCGACCCTTTATGAGCAGGGCCTAGAGGTCAGCGCCAAAACGATCACCTTCCTTCTCGGCAAGGATCGGGGTCTTCTCACCGCGAACATGACGGGCGGAATCAAAGTGACCAGCAAGAAGGGCGGCGACACGATTGTCGTTTCGGCTCCTTCGGCGGATTACACGGATAGCGATCAGAAGCTGATCGTCAACGGTGCCATCGTTATGGATCGCAATAGCGCTGACGGAAGCAAGTTGCACGCGGAGGGCAATACGGGAACAATCGTTCTCGATCGGGCGGCAAAGGGCGATAAGATGATCAAATCGGCCACCATCGGAGGTCGAATCGTTTTCCGAATGACGGGTATGCGCTCAAATGAAGGTGAGGAGAAGAAGACGGGCTTCTTCGTCAATGCATCCGCTGGCCGGCTGGTCTATAACGAGACGGAACGGAAGATCACCATGTCCGACAACGTTCAGCTCTCCGGGAACGATCCTTCGCTCGTCACCTCTATGAGTAATGTCGAATCCATCGTGATCACGATGACGGAGGATCGTCAGATCGATACTGTTGAGTTGGAGGGTTCGCCCGGAAAGACGATCTTCGAACAGAAGAAGACGACGGGCGGCGGTGGAGGCGGCAAGAAGCGCAAGTGAAGATTTCTGGGCGAGGGCTTTTTAAGCAGTACAAGGGACGGCCGGTTGTCCGGGGCGTCGATTTCGAGATCTCCCAAGGGGAGATCGTCGGTCTTTTGGGGCCTAACGGGGCCGGCAAAACGACCACGTTCTACATGGTCACCGGTCTCGTACGACCGACGAAAGGCAACGTCTTCTTTGACGAGGAAGATGCCACCCTGTGGCCGATGTACAAACGCGCCCGCGCCGGAGTCGGTTACCTGCCCCAAGAAGCCAGCGTCTTCCGCAAGCTCTCCGTTCGCGACAACATCCGACTCGTTCTCGAACTCGCCGGGATCAAGGGAAAAGCGGCGGATAAGAAGATCAACGAACTTGCCGAGAACCTTCACATTACGCACCGCTTGGATGCCATCGGCAATATCCTTTCCGGCGGCGAGCGTCGCCGCGTCGAGATCGCCCGCGCCCTCGCGACTGAGCCCAAGTTCATACTGCTCGATGAGCCTTTCACGGGTATCGACCCCGTCACCATCGAAGAGATCCAAGAGATCATTTTCCGGTTGAAGCGCCAAGGCATCGGCATCTTGATCACCGATCATAACGTGGCCGCGACGCTGCGTATCACGGACCGAAACTACATCCTGATCGACGGCGAGATCATCGCTCGGGGCACAGGCGCGGAGATTGCCGCGGACGAGCATGTTCGACGCCACTATCTTGGCCAGCAGTTCGGCACTGACGCCTGGCAGCGCAAAGATCTCGACGATCCAAAGCCGGATGAGGACGATCCGCATTGAAGCGAATCGACAAGCTGATCATCGGTGAACTTCTCGGCCCCTGGATTTTCGGGGTCGCGATTTTTACGACCCTCATCATGGCGGGAACGTATCTCTTCAAGATCACCGATTATCTCGTGGCCGGCATCCCGCTGGGCACCATCGTTTGGCTTACGGTTTTGCTTCTTCCCGGTGTCATTGTCAAAACCTTTTCGATGTCGGTGCTTCTTTCGACACTGCTCGCGTTTGGAAGGCTGAGCGGAGATAGTGAAGTCGTGGCTCTCCGCGCCGCCGGCGCTAGTCTCGGACGGATCATGATCCCCGTTGGGGTCTTCGGGTTCCTTATCGCCATCATCGCGTTCACCGTGAATGAGGCGATTGTTCCGCCGGCCGCCTTTAAGGGCACGGAAATCGTTTCCGGAATTGAAAAGAAGCTTAAGGGGACGAGTGAACCCGTGTTTCGAGCCGTCTATAACCCGAAGACCGGGAAGTTGATGGCGATGATCATGGCGAAGGACTTTAACCTAGGCGAGCGCACCTTAAGCGAGGCGTGGGTTGTTGGCTATGATGACGGCGGTCTTCCGATTGGGACGCTCTACGCGCCTGGCCTAATCTATCGGAGCGAAAACGACTGGGAAGTAAAATCCGGTGCAAGGTACGTTTCTTTCGATCTCCAAACCGTTGTTGAAGTTGCCGGCGCCTATCCGCGCCAGATCGCCCAACCGCCCTCCATCGAGGATATCGCCGCCGCTCGCCTCAAGGATCTGGACAGCTTCAGCATGAAAGAAATGAAGAAACGTATCCAGATCGCAAAGGCCAATCCTTCTTTCGAGAAGGAGCAGGTGCGGAACCTGGAGTACGGCTATTACAACAAGATCGCTCTGCCGCTGGCAACGCTTATCTTCGGATTGGTCGGCGCGCCCCTCGGTATCCGCAACCATCGAACCGGAGTCGCGGCCGGATTCTCGCTGTCGATCCTGATCATTTTCTCGTATATGATGCTGACTCGCATCACGGCAATTT
>JBKJIP010000143.1:0-3354 GCA_046598515.1 Fimbriimonadaceae bacterium
GCCGTGGCGTCAGCCCCGAGGGCGGCGGCCCCGGCGGAGTTGCGCTGCGCAACGGAAGCGTTTGCGCTGGCTCCGGTAGATTCCTGGATCAAGTGGGAAGCGCTTCCGCTGTCCGTCCACGATGACACGATCCTCGTCGCGCTAGAGGATCCTCGCCGGGGCTTTGTGCTCTCGGAGATCGAGCGGAAGACAGGACGGCGAGTGAAGCCGGTCTTCGCGGGTGTGCGGGCGGATGAGATCATCCGGATTCTCAAGAGCTCGTAGCGCTTGCCGGTGCCTGCTTGATGGCTGGTTGGCGTTTGGCGCGAAGCTGGAATCCGCCTCCGGGTGCTATCGCACGCCTTCGCGCGGATTCCAGCTTCGCTGGATTGTTGTTGGCGCCCTTCACCCGGGGTCTTCGACCCCGGGCTAGAAATCTGCGACCCGCTATCGGGGTCGCTGCTCTTGCTGCGCTCGAGCGTTTGATCATGGAGGGGGTATCTTGCTGTCGCTCGCGCTTGAGCGTTGGGTCTGCGGACAGAAGCTCCCCGCGCTTGCCATTGGCTATATAGCACGGCCACGCCCTACCTCATGAGGCGGCGGATCCTGTCCTGTACTTCCTTCTGCAGGTGGGCGGTTTTCTTCGGTTCGAAGCCAATCTCCTCGATTCTTGGAATCCAGGGTTCGGCGCGACCGCATAGAGCGGCGAGCATCTCGGATGTCGCCCGGGCGGGGATGCCGTATTGGGCACCGAACTCGATGAAGTCTTCCTTTCTAAAGTTGTCGTCCTTGCCTTGCAATTTAAGAGCCATATGACGGTCGAGGGAGGTGTAGGGCAGGGTGCTTAGGAGGTCATAGGCTGGGCTCAGTCGGACGGCGTCGTCCCAGATCACGCTGATGTTTTTGGCGTGCAGATCGCAGTTGCCTATGAGGTAGCTGAACGCCACTAACCGAAGGAGCCGCTCGACTTCTACAACCCCGGCGGTGCACACGTTGGCCACCGCGTCGGCGATGCTGCGTAGCGGCAGGTTGTATTTGTTAGCGGGCACAGCGTCGAGCAATTGGCAGGCATCTTCTTGATGCAGTTTGACGATGCGTTTCCCCTGCTTAACGCGGTCAAATCTTGAGACGAGGAGTCCGGGCTCCCCGTTCTTGTCGTGGACGATGATCGCCTTGTTGGCGCTTAGGCCGCATGCTCGACCCATGCGCAGAAAGAACTCTTCGTTATGCACGAGACGCGGAAACTCTGGGGGGTTCAGCTTCAGGATCGCTGACGGTATCGAGGCCGTTCGGATGCCGAACGCGACCGTAGAAGCCGATATCTTCTGCTGAACCCCAGGGATGGAGTGGTCTGGCCGATCGGCCGCGCCGGAACGAAAGAGCTCCCAAAAATCAAGGTCCTGCAGTTTGGCGGATGGCGCGAGAGCCTGATGAAGTCCCCGAGTTTCGCCGTCCGGCAACACTGCAACATCGCCAATGGTGTCCCAGCCGACCCGGAGCAAAAGGCCGAGGGAATCGTCTTTGGAGCGCGCACTCGCGAGCAAGAGTTGGAGTCTCGCGCCTTCCGGAAGTAGGTTCAAGAAGAAGGATGGGAGGTCCGTGCTTACGAGGGGTTGGGGTGGCAAAGACGTTGCCAAGAAACCATGCTGGAGAGGGACATCATCAACGAATGTTAGGCGCGATCCCGTGCGGGTCCGCTCCAGGTGGGCAACCAGCACATCGCCTTGGTAGATATCGGCATCCGGCATCAGTCTTCGGCAGCTCCCTCATCGGCGACGATAAGGGTCAGGCCCAAGACCCGGAGGATATCGAGGATCTTGTCCATCCGTAACGTGGGCTTGCCACTTTCTGCGGCGACGATCGTGGGCTTGGAGCATGATGCCAAACGGGCGAGATCACTTTGTGTGATCTTCAGTTGCCGGCGGCGTTGCCTTATGCGATGTCCGATTTGCGCTGACGTCATGATGTCAATGATCGTTTATATTATGGGCCAATTCTTGCGGTTTCCATGGGATTTCGCATTGAAAGTCAAAGATCGTTGACAATATGCCAGCTTTGGCGATATTTTGGGGCAAGTACCCATCAGAAGACAGCGATCGTTGTCATTCACGATCTCATTCCGAGGGGTTGTAGTTCTCGTAAAGCCGCCCGGCTTGAAACAAACACAACCAAGCGACAAAGAAGTTTGGGATGATCGTCAGCAATGCCGCCGCCCAGAAGGGGAGCCAGATCATGCTCACCCCGAGCACGAGTGCCCAAGGGAGGTTGACGGCGATTTTCATGATCAGGTTGACGAGGGCGGAGAGGCCGAGCTGGGTTTTATCGTGGAAGTCAGGCACGATCATCGTGGCTATGGCGGTGGCGGCGGAGTTTGCGGCGAGCAGGAAGGGCAGCGCGAAGAAGGCGCCGATCCCGATCGATATTGCATAGCTTCCGACGATTATATTGACGATATCGGCAATCAAGAGGGCGGCCACGGTGGGGGCGAGGCGGATGCTGATGGCGGCGAAGAGGAGCTTGGTCGAGCTAAACGGGAGGGCTTTGACGAGGTCGATCTTGGAGAGCAAGCCGGCTGCGGGGCCGAAGCGGGTGCCGAAAAGGATGGGCCAGATCACGACCTGGATGAGCGGACCGACGAGAGCGCCGCGGCTTAAGTTAGCGGAGATGAGGGGCAGGACGATCGCCCCGATCAACAGCAGGGAATAGCCGAGGAGCACTCCCCATGGCTGCTGAACGCACTCGCGCCACAGGAATGCCCATAGGCCGAACGCCTTTTGGCGGCCGACAAACCGGCGGAGCTTCGATCGCTTGGCGGCGCGATTGCCTTGCACGGCGGCGGTTTCGGTCAGGGTGAGCGACGAGTCATCCATCCTTGTGGAGGTGGACAGGGCGGACATGCGGGCGCCGATGTCGTAGAGCCACTCGGTTTGGCGCAAGGAAACGGCGATGCCGATCGCGGAGATGGCGAGGAGGGTGACGACGCCGATGGCGAAGAGAGTTGTGTGCCCATTCAGATTGCCGTTCGCTACCCAGCTTCCAAGAGAAGCGGGGAAGATGGCGATTCGCGGGATTTCGCTTTCGAAGAAGCCGAGAAACTGCGCTTTGGAGGGCTTAAGCAATCCCACGGAGACGGGTCCGGCCACGGCCACAAGTCCACATAGGAGGGCAACGATCCGGAACCGCTTCAGGAGACGGCGGGAGCGCTCTTCGTCGCGGTTGAGGAAGATGCCCATGCCAAACGCCCAACTCGCCCGGACGAGGTTCAGCAGCATGATGGCGAGCAGGAAGTAGAAGAGTGCGGTCGAGAAATCATGAATGACTTCGGCGGACGTGGCGTTAACTTTGCCTCCGAATCCGGTGAGGCTCTTGGCGCGG
>JBKJIP010000204.1:0-2580 GCA_046598515.1 Fimbriimonadaceae bacterium
ACAACCACCCTCACCGTTGATGCTGGAGCCTATGGGGCCTTTACCTTTAGCGTCCCAGTCGCCAGTGGCGTCACGGACGTTGGCGACCTGTGGGTCGGTCCTCAAAAGGTGACGGTCACCGGCCGAGTTCTGAACTCGACCAACGGAACGGGAGTCCCAGGCGCGACGGTGTCCTTCGCCGGTCACAAGGCGACAACCAACTCGGTGGGAACCTACATTCTTAATAACGTAGCTTACAACTCGGCCAATCTGGCCGCGTTTTGGGGCATCGTCGGGACGGCGACGGCGCCGGACTTCTTCAAAGTCGACTTTACGGCAAACGGCAAGTCGGCGGTTTCCGGAACCGTGACCTTGGATGATATTCGGATCACGCCCTCAAGCGAAGAGGATCCCCCTCCCTTCCCGTTCACGATCTGGGGACAGATTTCGCCCTCCGCGAATGCTCCGGGAACGATTGTGACCCTCAAACTTGGCGGAACAGCGGTGCGTGTATATAACGTTGGGGCGGATGGAACGTATTATTTCTGGGTGTTGCCGGGAACGTACACGATCGAGGCTCGCAAGGGCGCTCTGGCCGCGGACGGTTCGGCGACTCTGACGGAGACGAATCAGGTCTTACGTAGAGATCTGAATCTCCAATAGAACGCATGGAATGAAAGGACCGACTCGACTATTGCTTTGGATTGTTGGTCTCGGCGCATTTGCCGCCGGGGCCATCTTCGGCTTCCCGTTGTTGACGAAGGACGCCTTCGGCACTCTTCGCCAGAAGGGGCCGCTCGGCGACAAAATGGGCATCAAGCTCGAAGATGTCGAGATGAAGGTCTACGACAAAGACAAACTGACCGCGCAGTCGAATATCGGGACCGTTAGCATCGGCCGTGACCGAAATCTCTTCGATTTCGACGTCATCAGCGGTTCAAGCGGGAGCGGCAAAGACAAGATCGACTTCAAGTCGAAGCAAGCTCAATACGACACCCTCGCCGCGACCTTGAAGTTCGGGAACGGGATTCAGCTTAAGAGCGAAAACTTCGACCTGTCCGCACCCAAGATGACGATCGACGACCGGTTCAAGAACATGCAGGCGCCGGGCCCCATGAAGGGGACCCTTTACGGCGGCGCTTTCCTGGCTTCGAGCATCAAGTACACGTTCGACAACAAGCGCCTCAAAACAGGCTCTCTCGAATGGCAGGGCAAGCTTCCGGGCGTCATTAAAGACAACGCACCCACGCCGCAAGGCAAGACGATGTGGAACATCCAGAGCAAGGAGAGCGAAAGCGAAAACAACATCTCCAAGTATGTCGATGCCCGCGCGACCGACGGCGACCAGCTCATTCGCGCAAAGAACGTTGAGTTCGACAACAAGAAAGACATCCTCATCGCGACGGGGCCAGCTTATTATTACGGCGAAGATGTGAACCTGGTCGCGGACAAGATCACGGTCTTCCGAAAGGAAAAGCGCGTTCTGCTCGTGGGCAATGTGCGCATGCTCGTCAAGCCAGAAAACCAGGCTGATATCGCGGGTGAAATCCCTCCGATGCGGCCCGACGTGCCGGATAAGATCTTGCAGAATCGTCCGGCGGCACCCTCTTCCGAAGAAGCTAGTCAACAGAAGGACTTGGACAGCGCGCTGACTTCGAGCAAGACGATTCGCGACTACCCCGCTCTCGTTCAAGCGGCGACGATCACGTATTGGTACAAAAAAGGCGAGCGCCGAGCTGACATCAGCGGCAAACCCGAGTGCCTTCAAGATTTACCGAGCGGCCGCTGGCGACGCGTCTTCGCGGATACCGCTCACTACAATGGCGAAGCGGAAACCTTTCGTGTGAACTCGGCTCCCGGCAAGCGAGATGCCCGGCTCAAAACCTCTCTGGGGCATGATCTCACCGCGACTTGGTTTGAGATTTCAACCAAGGAATCCGACAAAGAACTCGGCCGGTGGAAGGGCGCCGACGTAGCCGGCGATGTGCCGACCGACGATGACGACGACATTCCGACGAAGACGGGTGGTGGTGGCGGCGGCGGAACCGGAGGTGGCGCGACCGGCACCACCGGCACAACGGGCGGCGGCTGAGGTTCTGTCGGCTCGGTTTGCCCACGCGGGTATCCTGAACCTAAATGAACAGCTTTGAAGCGAAGGCCAGCGTCGATCTCGCCGGAAAAACTCACACGATCTACCGCCTTAAAACACTCGAATCCCACGGCTTCAACATCTCCCGCCTTCCTTACTCCCTTCGAATCCTCCTAGAAAATCTCCTACGCAAAGAAGGCGAGGGCAGTGTCTTTAAAGGCGATATCGAAGCGCTCGCTTCTTGGGATCCCAAAGCCGAGCCGAGCAAGGAAATCGCTTTTACCCCCGCGCGAACCCTCCTGCAGGACTTCACCGGTGTGCCCTGCGTCGTCGATCTCGCCGCAATGCGCGATGCTATGGCCGCTCTCGGCGGCGATCCCAAGAAGATCAATCCACTGGCCCCGGTCGAACTGGTTATCGACCACTCGGTGCAAGTAGATGCCTACGGCAGCGCCGCCGCCCTCGAAATTAATCGCGACCTCGAATTCGAGCGCAACCAAGAGCGCTATGAG
>JBKJIP010000237.1:0-19079 GCA_046598515.1 Fimbriimonadaceae bacterium
AGAATCTGCCAGCCCGCTTCATTGCGCTTGATGAAGTAAGGCACTTCTTCCGGAAGGTTGCCCGAGTAGGTGATCAGATATTGCGAAAGCGTCAAGTATCCCCACACCATCGTGAGAGCGAAGAGCATGTTGCCCAGATCCTTCGTGAGCGGCGAACTGATCGCCTGCGCATAAGGCTCCTTGTTTCGATTCAAAAGGAGAAGTGCAACGCATAGGGACAGCGCCGTGAGGGCGGCCCCGACGCAAACCAAGAGCGGAAGCAAGGTGCTGTACCACTTGGTCTCAAGCGACATCAGCCAGTCCGTCGTCGCGAATGTCATCGTGACGAAGAAGAAGATGAGCCCGACCGGCCCCGTGGTCTGCCGTTTGACGCCAAGCTTGTCGTCCAGCGTCTCGTCCTGCTTCTGCGAAGACTTGCGAAGAACGTTCGAGAGGATCATCCAGATTGCGAAGTAAGCGACGAATCGAATGAGAAAGAAGTTGTCGTTGAGGTACCACGCCTTTCGCTCGAGGATGTGGTTATGGATCGAATGATCCGCCCATGGGTAGATCAGCGACTTCTTGATCAAAATTGGGACGAACGCTATCGCCGTCACGGCCAGGGAAAGGGGACTGCTCGCCGCTTCGAACATTCGAATGACGGAAAGGCCCCAAAAGCCTCGCAGCGTGTGGTGGAGGAAGTTCAGTCCGAGACAGCCGATCGTGACCATCGCCCAGAAGAACCATCCATACAAGTAAGCCTGCGCGAAGTTCGTCTGGCTTGCTTTGTCGCCGCCGAACATGCCCGCCGCGACGACGCCGACTCCGATCAGGGCGATCAGGAAGCCCGCCGGGCCGAACTTTCGGTAGTTAACCGATCCGGTTCCTTCCGTCATCGGTTGATGACCTCCCGGGTGGTGGGCGACGGCGTGCCGTCCGGCTCAGTGCCGAACTGCGCCGGCTGCGACGACTGCGAAGTCGAATCTATCTTGTTCATGGCGTCGGGATCTTGACTGCGCTGGAGAGCGCGAAGGAAAGCGGCAATGGCCCAGCGGTCCGCAACATCCACCCGGCTCGCCATCGGAAGCATCACACCCTGACCATGGGTCATGACTTCAAAGAAATGGCCAATCGCCATCTTCTGAAGTCGGTCCGTGTGATAGTTGCCCACCGGGCGCTTCAGTTCAAGGCCTCGCTGAGCGATCATGCCCTGCCCGTCGCCGAGTTGGCCGTGACAATGGGAGCAGAACGCCTTGAAGCGGTCCTCGCCCCGAAGCAGAAACTCTTTGTATTCCGTGATGCCCAGGTCCTTCATTGCACGGGCCGGAATCTTGGTCACGAGCTTGCCGCCCTCACGTCCCGTCACATAGACCGGATCGTCGAGCTGCTGACCACGGGCAACCGTCCCCGCAATCTTGGGACGCGAATCTCGCTTGTCCTCAAAGAAATCACTCGTGCCCTGGACCCTCGCCTTAGGCTGAACCCACATATCCGTGTGGCAGCCGGCGGCAAAGATGCTCAAGGCGAGAGCCGGAAGAATGACCTTTCTCATTCCCAGTCCCCCTCCTCTTCAGCATTGATCATGCTCACATTGAGCGCATCGTCGGTCTTCAAGAATTTGGGCGTCTCCTCGATATTGAAATTCGGGTCCGCAACCTCGACGAGCAGGAAGAATCGATCCTGGGACGCGCGAGCGAAGTTCGGAGCATCGAAAATCGGATGGTGCGGCTGAGGCAACTTGTTCAGCAAGATCATGCTGAACACCGCTGAAAGCGCCGCGAACAAAACCGTCGTCTCGAACATCGGCGGCACGAAGTTCGGCCAGCTATCCAGCGGCCTACCACCGATGTTATGCGGATAGGCATATTTCGAGACCCAAACCTGCAGGGCCAAGCCGCCAACCGCGCCCATCACACCCGAGCAGAAGACGATCCACGGCACCTTCGCTTCCTTGAAGCCGATAGCCTCCGGAAGCCCATGCACCGGGAACGGTGTGAACGCATCCATCTTGCTATAGCCCGCATCCAGCGCGCGATTTGCCGCTTGGATCAGCTTATCGGGATCGTCGAACTCGACGACGACGCCGTAAGGTTGATTTCGCTTCATTCCTCCGTGCGACATTAATGAGCACCTCCAACCGCGGTCGCCTCTTCAGCGTTGTCGTGACCGTTCTCATGCTTGATCTTATGGAACAGCTCTCGAATCTCGAAGATCGGGAGCATCGGCACGAACCGAACGAAGAGGAACATCAAGAAGACGAAGAAGCCGATCGTTCCCGCGAACATCGCGATATCCCACATGGTGGGCACGTACATGCCCCACGAGGATGGAAGGAAGTCTCGGTGAAGGCTCATCGGGATGATAACGAATCGCTCGAGCCACATGCCGATGCTGATCACGATCGTGATCCACCAGACCAACTTCAGGTTCTGGCGATTCTTCTGCCGCCAGAGGAGTTGCGGGATGATGCCGTTACAGAGAATCAGCGACCAGAAGCCCCAGGCGTAAGGACCGAACATCCGGTTCATCATCATGTTACGCTCGTCAAGGCTTCCGCTGTAGAACGCGAAGAAGGCTTCGGCGAGGTAGCCGTAGAAAACGATCATTCCCGTCGCAAGCATGATCTTGCACATCCAGTCGATGTGCTTCATGGTCACGAAGTCGAACAAGTTGTATGTCTTCCGCATCGGAATGAGGAAGCAAAGCACCATCGCGAAGCCGGCAAAGACCGCGCCCGCGACGAAGTACGGCGGGAACAGGGTCACGTGCCAGCCCGGAAGGATGGAGACGGCGAAGTCGAAGGACACGATCGAGTGGACCGAGAGAACCAGCGGCGTCGATAGGCCCGCCAATACATAGTAGGCCTGCTCAAAACGAGTCCAGTGCTTCGTCGATCCGCGCCAGCCCAGCGAAAGGACGCCGTAAATCTTGCGGCCAATTGCGCTCTGGGTTCGATCGCGCAGAGTCGCGAAGTCGGGGATCAGGCCGATTCCCCAGAAGAGAGCTGATACCGTGAAGTAAGTCGAAACCGCGAAAACGTCCCAGACAAGCGGCGACCGGAAGTTCGGCCACATCCCCATCCAGTTTGGATACGGGAAGAGCCAGTAAGCATTCCACGGTCGACCGGTATGCAGCAACGGGAAGAGACCCGCGCACATAACCGCGAAGATCGTCATACCTTCGGCAAATCGGTTGATCGACATACGCCATTTCTGCCGCATAAGGAGCAAGATCGCGGAGATCAGCGTTCCCGCGTGGCCGATTCCGATCCACCAGACGAAGTTGATAATGTCGAAGCCCCAGGCGGACGGCTGGTTGTTGCCCCAAATCCCGATGCCCTGATACAGGAGCCATCCAATGGACAGCATCATCACGTTCAGGAACATAAAGCCGACGAGAACGAAGAGAATCCAGTTCTTACCGACCTTGTGCTTCGGGTGGAACTTCTCCTGATTCAGGACGACTCCACCGATGCGATCGGTGATCGTTTCGTAGTTGTGCTGACCCTCGATCAGCACATCATTAGCGGGTCGTGTATGGGTGTCCATGCTTACGCTTTGCCCTCCAAGGTCGGGTTCGGGTTGCGCACCCGGCCCAGGTAGGTTGTCCTCGGCTTCGTGCCGATGTGAGCGAGAAGACTGTAGTTGCGCTTATCGGCTCGCTTTTGCGAGACCGCGCTCTTGGGGTCGGCCATGTTGCCGAAGGTGATCGCGTGGGTCGGACAGGCTTGCTGGCAAGCCGTGACCACTTGAATCTGGCCGAGGGGCTTGTTTTCCTTCTTTGCCGTGATTCGCGCTTCGTTGATCCGCTGCACGCAATACGTACACTTCTCCATGACGCCGCGACCGCGGACGGTGACGTCCGGGTTGTTCAGGAGCCGCAGAAGCGGGATATCCTTCTCGCCCTGGAAGTTGGCTTGGCCATACTTCTTACCCATCAACGGCTCATCCTTCGTGCGGCGATCATTGTTCTTGAACGTCGCATCGACTTGGCCGTGCTGATAGTTGTAGTAGTTGAACCGGCGCACCTTGTAGGGGCAGTTGTTCGAGCAGTATCGGGTGCCGACGCAGCGATTGTAAACCATCTGGTTGAGACCCTCATGGCTATGAACCGTGGCCGCGACCGGACAGACCGGCTCGCAAGGCGCGAGTTCGCAGTGCATACAAGGCACCGGTTGGAAGACAGTCGTTACCGTCGCCGGCGACAATGCGATGTCATCTCGCAATGGACCGCTTCCTGAAGCCCGAGCCGGGCTCTCGAAGCTCACGCCCGCGGAGCCCATGGTTCCGGTCCGCAGATCTCGATGCTCAGAGCCTTCCGTCACCTTGTAGTAGCGGTCGACGCGAATCCAGTGGAGTTCGCGGCCCCGCGAGACTTCGGCCTTACCGACGGTCGGAATGTTGTTCTCGGATTGACAAGCCGTGACACAAGCATTGCAGCCCACGCAGTAGTTGAGGTCGATCGTCATCGCCCACTGCGGAAGTTCCTTGTTCGCCTCACTCCATTCTTCGGTGAGGTTGTACATGGTCTCGAATACTTCTTCTTCGTGACCCTCCGGCATGAGCGTCGGATTCTTTGCGAGATCGGACCAGGCGCCTTCGCGAATGATATCGCGACCTTCCATCGAGTGGTGCGCTTGCGAAGTGGCCAGCGGATAGGTGCCGCCAATTTTCGCCAGCTCAACCTTACAGTAGGCCGATGCTCGGCGCAGCTTCATGAAGTCGAAGCCGCAGTTGTGAAGGACCCGACCGCCGTGCTTTCGATCGCCACCCATGTGCAGAGTCGCGGCGCCGTCGGCGTGGCCGACTTGAATGAAGACACAAGCTTCGACTTCATAGCCGCCGGAGATGACATTGATCTTGTCCTCATCCTGTAAGCCGTTCTGCTCGGCCGTCTTCGGGCTGATTAGAACCGCGTTGTCCCACGTGAGTTTTGTCAGGGGCTTCGGAAGCTCCTGCAGCCAGCCATTGTTCGCGTAGAACCCATCGTGAATCGTGGGATCCGGTACCAGAATGGCTTCGATATCACCGGACCCCGTTGAAGCGCGCATGGGGACCATGTTGGGCTTGATGCCCGTCGCATCCGTCTTCTCGAGATTCGTGACTGTCGTCCACTGATTCAAAAGTTCAGGATCGTTCGTGGCTCGATTCGCTTGGAGATCGGCCAGCTTCGCTCGCTCTGCCTTCAGAGCCGGCGAAACCGTCTCGCGAACTTCGACGGCCGCTCCCTGGATGTATCCCTTGTTGAGCGCGGCTTCCCACGCGACTCTCGACGAGAGCTTGGGGTACGAGGCGCGAACCGCGGCTTCAGCCGTGATCGGCTCACCGAGCAAGCTAAGCGCGAGCTCCAATGCGCTTTTGCCGCGGTAAATCGGTTCGATCAGCGGCTGCTGAATCGTAATGTCGCCCTGGGGAGTAACGTTATCGCCCCATGCCTCGAGGAAATGGGCCTCAGGAAGCACCCACTTACAAAGCTTGGAGGTCTCATTCTCGAAGAAGCCGAGATAGGCCGAATATTGCGCCTTGACGAGGGCCTCGCCAAATCGAACATCGCCCGGGCAACCATAGACCGGATTCCCACCCAAAATCGTTAGATTCGTGATTGCCTTGGAGTTGAGATCATCCGTCAGGGCTTTCAGCGAGTCGCGCTTGTTGACGGGTCGGAACTCTGGGGCCTGAACGTACTTCACATGCCCGAACCGTAGGTTGATTGCGTGCGCGAGAGCATGGACCGCGGCCGGTTGATGCTCGCCAACATAGACGAAGCCACCTCGCGTGCGGAAATCGGCGAGGACCGCATCGATCCAGTTTCGCTTGACTTCCGGCGGCTTGAGCGCGGCATGGACGCCGGGAACGCCAAGTTCCGTCGCGATGATCGCCGCGACCGCATATACATCGGTCGGCTTGACCGGCAAACGGTGATCCGAGCAAGCACCCGTGTTCGATGGGGCCGCCTCGACCGCATAAAGCCGGGTCATATTCTCGCCAAGAGCCGGATCTCGACGAGCCGCGAAGGCCGTCGCATACTGAACCGTATGTGGATTCGAGCCTAGAAAATCGCCATCGAGTGAAAGGATCGTCTTCGCATTTGCGAAATCGTAAATCGGGTTGTGCGGACCAATGGCGTCGAGCTGGCCATCGTTGTGGGCGGTTTCCCACTGGTACCACTTGAGCGCCGGATACTTCGCTGCAAGCTTTTCCAGACGATTGATCAGCGTGGGGGACGTGACGCGACCCGTCAGGAAGCCCATGCCCTTGCCTTTAGTGGATTCGAGTTGGCGCTTCATCGTCGTGAAGAACTCATCCCAAGTGGTAATGAGCCCGTCATTCACGACATTCTGAGAACGATCCGGATCGTACATGTTCAGGATTTCAGCCTGAGTAAAGATGTCGCTCGCGCCGCCACTGGCCGGATGATCCGGGTTGCCTTCCAGCTTGGTAGGGCGACCCTCGTGACTCTCGACGAGAACCGGGAAACCGTAGCCACCGAACGGCATCGTCGACGCATAGTACTGGACCGAACCTTCCGGTCGGTCCTCGGGCGACTTGATGTGCGGCACAAGCCGTTCCTGAGGCAAATTGCGGCAGCCGACCATGCCGGCGAGCGCCATTGATGCGCCCATGAGCTTCAGGAAGTTTCGACGATCCACCGAAGGTAGATCCTTGCGATGCGGGAATTCGTCTTCCAGCCACAGTTTGTGCTCGTCCGTTTCCGCGAGCTCGTCCAAACTGCGCCAGTATTCGCCCTTCTTGTCACCGTCTAGCTTGACGCGTACGGCTTCCCAATCGAGTTTTTGTTTCTTGTTCTCCAACGCGTTCCTACCTGTGGCAAGTCGAGCAGTCCGAAAGCTGCTTGACCCTGATGTTGTAACTCTTGATGAGAGCCAGACCCTGCTCTTGCTCTTCCTTCGTGGGCGAATACGGCCCACCGATCTTGAGGGCTCGCTCACGCGGCGTGAGTTCTTCGCCGTTCTGAATCTTGGTGTACAGATTGAGCGACTTCTCAATCCCCTTCAGATTCGGATTCTTCGGATCCGTATACAAAAACTTCTCGGGGTTGTTGTGACACTCCAAGCACCAGGCCATCGCGAACGGCTGATTCTTGTAGGTCATCTGCATGTCTTGAACCGGACCGTGGCATTGGTTGCAGTTCAAACCGCGATTGATGTGGATGGAGTGGTCGAAGTAGACGAACGCGGGCAGCTTGTTGACCTGATTCCAACCCGGATCGCCGTTCTCGAACTTGATGTTCGTGCCGTTTTCATAGGCCGTGCGAACTGTCTCCAAGAGAGGCGAGTTCGTCCAAACCTGGCTATGACAGACCATACAAGTCTCCACTGGCGGGATACCGGCCGACTTGCCTTTCTCCACGCTCGGATGGCAGAATCGACAGTCGATTCCAAGCTCCGCGTTGTGGTGCTTATGGCTGAATGGAACCGGTTGGTTGAGCCCAACGCCAGCTTTTGTATTCGCGGGCGAACGGCTGATGGTCGATCCGGCGTAGAAACCTACTACCGGCAACAGGCCGAGCGCCAGCATGCTGCCTCGGGCATACGAATTTGCACTTGGTCTAAAGAGCTGGGCCATTAACGCACTCCATGCTTTGCTCACAGGCAACGCGCAACCCCATGCGCCTCTGCCTGGTGATTAGGCTACCCTGATGAAGGTTAACCTGTGTTGACGATGGCGAACCCCGAAGAGCCGCATTTGTCGTGCGCGCTTTCGCGCCGACGGAACAATCTATGGCGAACACAAGGAAGAGAAGCGCCAAATAGATCATGGAAAATTTGAACAACCGCAATGCGTGCGGGCGATCCGTCTGCCGATAAAGCTGGACACACATCACCAGCAAGCAGAGGTTGAGGAGAATCGCGCTCCACAGATAAAGCTGCGCAACCCCCGGGCCAGTACCGGAAGGCATGAACGCCGGCAGGATCGAAATGATGGCGGTAAGTATCCCGTAAACGATGATTTGAATCACCGTGGCCCGTTCGCCGTGAACAACCGGGAGCATCGGTACGCCGACTTCCGCATATTCGTCCTTGAGCATCAATGCCAGGGCCCAGAAGTGAACCGGCGTCCACAGAAAGATAATTCCGAAGAGAATCCATGCCAGCGGACTGAGCTCATTCGTGAAAGCGGTCCAGCCAACAAGAGGCGGAAATGCCCCGGCGGCGCCCCCAATTACGATGTTTTGCCAGGTGCGCCTTTTGAGCAAAAGCGTGTAGATCACGACGTAGAACGCCAATCCCGCGAGCGCTAAAACCGCGCTCAAAAGGTTGGCCGCCCACCACAAAATGCCGAACGAGCCTAGGGCAAGCGTAAAACCGAAGTAGAGCGCGTTGGTAGAAGAAATCTTGTGAGTGACCGTCGGACGCTTCGACGTTCGCTTCATCGTGGCGTCGATATCCTGGTCGATCACCATATTGATGGCGTTCCCCGCCCCGGCCGCCATGTATCCGCCCACAAAGACGGCCGTGAACAAACCGATTCCGGGCCAGCCGCCGGCCGCTGCGCATAGCGCGGTCATCGTTGTGAAGAGCAGAAGGCTGATGATTCGCGGCTTGGTCAGCGCCAAGTAATCGCGCCAACCGGCTCTCTCGCCCACGTGAACAGATTCACTCGCCGGAACCGGCTCGCCTGCGGCGGCCATGGCCCAGACGATCACCGTCAGCCAAACCGCGTCTGCCAAAAGCAAGTGAACCAAGCTCAAAGCGTCTGGTGCCTTCAAGAAAACGTTCGAAACCCCGATCAGAATCTGAAGGCCATATCCGGCGAGAACCAGACGGGAGAGCTTTTTCACCATCGCCGAAGGCCGAAGATGAGTGATGAGGCCCGCAATCAGCAGGAGATAGATGCCGACCGAAATCGCGATGAGCGGATGCAAAACCCGCAATTGAACGAGGAAGTGTTGGGTGCCATCCAGCGCATCCGTAATCGCCTTGGGCGTAGAAGTAACCGGGAACAGCTTGTCCCCGAGCGACGTGACCGCGCCGGAAACACCCAAAACCAAGAGGGACACGAGCCCAAAACCGAGGGCGCAGAGGATGGGCCCCTGACCCTTGAGTTGGGGTCTTTTGAATCCGGAGGCATAGCCGGCGAGGACCGCGACGGAGCCGATCAGGATAAAAGTGTTCGCAAGATGAATCCCCAGCCAGATCGCACGTTCGACTGAATCGTTATTCGCAACGAGCCCACGCTTGACGAGCACCGCTCCGATGAGCGCTTCCGTGATGGTGAAGAAGAGCGCGAAAATCGCGGCACGACGTTCTATTGTGCGCTTGCCAAACTTCCTGAAAGCCCAGATCGCCATGCCCAGGACCAGAAAGCCATCGACGGCACTCATGATCCTATGCGAGTATTCGACCCAAGTTTTCACTTCAGAGCCGAACGACGGAATCAGGGATCCATTACAGTCGGGCCAATGCGCACCACAGCCGTCGCCGGAAAAGCTCAGTCGCACCCATGCTCCCCAGAGGATTACAAGGATGTTCCAAGCCAGCACGAACCAGGCAAACTTGGCGAATCGATTGGCACCCATAACTTGCCCGAAGGCAACGGGTGGAGTTTACCAAGGCCGAAGGATTTGAGGCCGAGGAACCTCGTCAATGGAAATCATGACAAGGGGCCGACGCCCGTGACTTTCTTCTTTCCCTTGTTCTTCCGCTCGACTACGCTAACGGCGGCGCTGACCCAGTCCGCGATCAGCACGTCGTGCTCCAAAATGTGGCGCGGGACTTCACGGTAGTTGTCGTTGATCTGGCCCGGAGAAACTTCCCATGGCCCCATCCCCTCGCGCTCATAGTGAGGGCGGTTCACATCGTCGACTTTGAAAAAGAGGCGATCATTGTCGATGATCCCGAAAAGCAGGTCGCCCGAATAGAGTCCCACGCCGCCGAACATCGCTTTGGAGCGGAGTGGGCATACACGGCCCAAGTGAGTCTCGACATCTTTTCTATATTCAGGGGTAACCGGCATTCTTTGACCTCAGCAGTGAGTTATACGATTTTTCATAGTGGAACGGGTACGGGTTTGGGGTTTGGGGTTTGGGGTTTGGGAGAAACTCCCCTCTCCTTGACACGGTGTTCGTGCCGACTAGGGAGAGGGGGCAGGGGGTGAGGGTTCCGGAAGTTCGGCTTACCAACCAACTTGATCCCCTTCATCAGAGCTTTGGCCCACGCAGCACCCCTCCCCAACGGTTCCCCCGCGCACAAACATCGCAGGGGAACCAGGACATCGACGAAGATCGACACATCCAGAGAATGCTGAGACGAGGGTGGTTTTAGAATCCCGGCGAACAAGAGCGACCTTTCGCGTATGGCCTGCGTCTTGTGTATCAGCCAAAGGATTGGCGGGCGCAAACAGGGCTAGGATGGCCACTTTCTTTTGTTTCGCCAGCCTAGGGACCTTGCCTAAGCTAGATCAGGCCATCCGAAGCGTACAGAATCCGGTGGCAGGACTCGCAAGTGACGATTCGTCCGTCCTTCGCTCCCTCGATCAGCTTCGTCGCGACGTTCGTTCCGCACATGCTGCAGGCGTTCTTCTTGATATCCGCCATGCCCACGCCACCGCTTTTCAACTTGATCGCATTGTAGCGGGCTAGCATCGACGGGTTGACTTCTTTCTCCGCCGCGGGACGAGCGGCGGATTTTGCTCGATAGCCGTCCTCAAGCGCCTTTTTCTTGACGAGAACCTCTTTCTGAAACTCGGCCAGGTCCTTCTTCAACGCGTTGATCGGGTCCTCTGCCTCTTTCAGCGCCTGCTCGGCGGGAGGAATGAGCTCCATTAGTTCGAAAAGGCGATCGTCGAGGGATGCTCTCAGCGCCTTCTGGTTCGCGACCTCTTTCTCCAGGTTTTCAACCTCGCGCGGGTTGACGATCTTGCCGCCATAAATCTCGCCGTTGAACTTTTTCAGCTTCTCGTCGATGCTCTTTTGCCGCAGTTCGAGATCCTTCTGCTCGGCGGTGAGGTCGTGCAGTTCCTTCGCCGCCGCATCGCGGACTTCGCTGAGCTTGGCCATTTTGCCCATGATCGTCTTTCCAGGGTCGAGGGCGGCGGCCGCTCTCTTGATTTCCACGATCGCCAGGTCGATCAGGTGAAGCTGGTGCAGTTTGCGTAAATCAAGGCTCGACATAGCATCATTATGGACTCAGACCCTAAACGCAACTATTACGCGGCCGATTCGTCCAAAATGCTGATAACTATGAAGACTCTCCCCCTTCTGATTGGCGGCGTGGCCGCGCTCACTCCTGCCCTCTTTTTGCAGACGGACGGGAAGGCCGATGTGGCGGCTCTCAAGAAGATGGTCGAAAACATGGGCTATGAGACCAAAATGCTCAACTCCGACGCCGGAAAAGAGAAGTTTGAGTTCAAAACCACCAAGGGTGGCTTTGATGTCCCGATCGGGGCCGAGGTCAGCGCCTCCGGCAACTACATCTGGTTCACCGTCTTCCTCGGCGAGGCTGGCAGCGATACGCTGAAGCACTCCAATCTCCTCAAAGAGAACGCGAAGATTCAGCCGAACTTCTTCTACATCACGAGCAAGGGCAGCCTCATGTTGGGGGTCGCCACCGATAACCGCGGCATCACGCCCACCGTCGTGAAGAGAATCACGGACAAGCTTTCCGACGACGTCAGCGGCACTTCCAAGGTTTGGGGCGACGGCCAATAGTCGGTCATGAATCCTTTCTTCGAGCGTGACCTCCGGCTCTCCCGCCGCCAGTTCTTCGGAAAAGCGGCAACGGGCGTCGGGGCGCTTGCCCTCATGGGGTTGCTCGCCGAAGACGGTCTCGCTCAAACGCAAAAAAAGCCGGGGCTTCCCGGCGTCCCCCACTTCCCCGCTAAGGCCAAGCGCGTCATCGTGCTTTGGCAAGGCGGCGCCCCTAGCCAAGTCGATCTCTTCGATCACAAGCCTCACCTCGAGAAGATGAGGCTTCAGGAACTGCCCGAGTCCGTCCGCAAGGGCAAGCGGCTGAGCACGATGACGAGCGGCCAAGGCAAATATCCCATCCTGCCCGCGATCAAGCCCTTCAAGCAATATGGCCAAAGCGGGAAATGGCTGAGTGAAATGCTGCCCCACATTGGTGGCATGGTCGATGAGCTGTGCATGGTCCACTCGATGCATACCGATGCCGTCAACCATGCTCCCGGCGTCACTTTCTTTCTAACCGGAAGCCAAATCCCGGGCCGGCCCAGCTTCGGCTCATGGTGCGCCTACGGTTTGGGAAGCATGACCGAGGAGCTCCCTGCCTTCGTCGTGATGACATCGAGCGACGAAAAGAAGACTTGCGGGCAACTCTTTTACGACTACTACTGGGGCAGCGGCTTCATCCCATCCATGTATCAGGGTGTCCGCTTTCGGAGCGACGGCGATCCGGTTCTCTATCTCACCAATCCGCCTGGAATGAGCGCCGATCTGCGCCGAGGCGTGCTGAACGACATTGCCGAACTGGATCGTAAGCGGTTCCAAGATTACGGCGATCCCGAGATCGAAACCCGCATCGCGCAATACGAACTTGCCTTCAAAATGCAGACCAGCGTGCCCGAACTGACGGACATCTCCAAAGAACCAGACAGCGTATTATCACTCTACGGTCCGGCCGTGAAGAAGAAGGGGAGCTACGCCTACAACTGCCTCATGGCGAGACGGCTGATCGAACGCGGCACGCGTTTCGTCCAGCTCATGCATGCCGGTTGGGACCAGCACGGCAACCTCCAAACGCAGCTCGCCGAGCAGTGTCGGGATACCGACCAGCCTTCGGCCGGTCTAGTCCAAGATCTAAAGAACCGGGGACTGCTGGAAGACACAATCGTCGTTTGGGCCAGTGAGTTCGGGCGCACCGTTTTCGCACAGGGCGATGTCAACCGGCCCGATGCTCATGGTCGGGACCATTTTGGCCAAGGCTACAGCATCTGGATGGCGGGCGGAGGTTTCAAACCGGGCATGAGCTACGGTGAGACCGACGAGTTCTGCTACAGCGTGGCCAAGGACCCCGTCAGCGTCCATGACATGCAGGCGACCCTACTCCACCAACTGGGCATCGACCACAGGCGCCTGACCTATCGTTATCAGGGCCGAGATTTCCGGCTGACCGATGTAGAAGGCGAAGTGGTCAAGGAACTCCTCGGTTAGCCGAGCCGATCCTCGTCTCGCGGCATTCTGTAACCGATCACGCGGTCTTTTGGATGCTTGGCGATTGATACCGCGTCGCTTTGATTGCCACCAAGCAACAGGATATGGGTATTGGTTTCGCCCGTATAGAAGCCGACATGACCGCTCGAGCTCGTCGGTGAAACCCGCCAGAAAATCACAACACATCCGGGTACCGGGCTCTGTATTTCGCGACCCCAGTTGAGCCAAGAGCGAGCCATAGCGCTCTTTGTCCGCCGGATATCGGTCTTCATCATGCACCAGTTAACGTAGGAGGAGCACCAAAATGTCTCATCGTTTGAGGCATCCGCTGAGCCCATGTTTGTCGTTCGGTGATACTCAACGATACGGGGGTTATCCGGGTCGCCCGGAAACTCCTTGACCCTAGCCGCCAGTTCGCCCTTCGCAAAAGGCATCCACGGCGTGTCTTCGGTGACATCCGCCTCAAACCCAAGCGAGTCGTAATAGACCTCCGCCGTCTTCGGGCCAAGCGGCAAATCCGGGTTCAGAGGAGGGTGCTCCGCCTTGAAACGGCGCACTCCCTCACTCGAAAGATCGAGGCCGGCGCGTGCGCAGAAACGGACAAAAGCCTGCAATGTCGTCGGGCCCAAAACACCGGGCACGGAAAGGTTCAGCGCATCCTTGACACGGTTGAACTTATCTTCCGTTAGGTTGATGAGAATGGCAAAACCATTCTTAAGTTCGGTTGACGAGAGGAGAGATGGATCTACGTTATTGACTATGGCCATGCTGGATAACCCGTTGGATTCCATTCTAAGCGGATTACCCATCTCAAAAAGTCAAGCGAAGATGAATTTATTATCTTTTTCCGGGCATAACAGTTCGATTTCGAAGCACTTCGAGCAAATCCCACCGGTCTTCGTCGGTCATCGTCAGCCATGCGGCGACCTCGCGGCCCGATCGCTTGCAGCCGCTGCAGTGCAGACTTTCGTCGATCCCGCAGCGCTTCATGCAGGGTGAAGGGCAAGGCAGAATGAGTTGTTCGCCAGCGTCGTCCACCGCTTAATGGTATCTCGCGGTAGCCTCTGAATATGATCCGCTACACGATCTACCGTCATCCCCAGAACATCGAAGACGAACTGCTCGACACATTCGAGTCCGAATATCCCATCGCGGAAGGCAACACCGTCATCGCCGCGAAAGGGATCCCGATGGTGGTGAAGAAAGTGGTCGTCAAGAAGGACGGCGTCGATCTCTACGCCGCCACCGTGCTCGGGCTCGGTGGCGATTCGTTCTTCGATTCGTAACCGTAGCATGACCGTTCCGGTCATGAGTAGCACGATCCGTCCCGGTCGTGCCCGGCCAGGCCATGAGTTTCCAACCCTATCCGACAGCTCCTTTCGACCGGGACGGTCGAACTACGCACGACCGAGACGGTCGTGATACGCAAAGAAGCGGCGAGCTTAATGCTCGCCGCTCTTGTTTGCTGGGCTTCTACTCGCCCTTTTCCGAGATTTCCCACACGCGCAGGATGCGGTCGAGACCGCCGGCGGCGAGATATTTACCATCAGGGCTGAACTCAACACCGAGAAGCGGCGAGGTCGACGCGTCGATGTGAAGCTGGCCGATGCCTTTGTCCGCATTCCATAGCTTGACCGCGCCATCGCGGCCACAACTGGCGAAGAGCCAGCCGTTCGGATGGAACGACAGCGCTTCGATCGGCTTGGTATGCCCGAACATCATCTTCTCGAGGTTGCCACTGGCGAGCGAGAAGACGCGGATCGACAAGTCGACGGCGGCGGCGGCGAGGAAGTTACCGTCGGGGCTGAACGCCAGGGCGGTAACCGCTGATCGCACGGCCTTGAAGGTGTACATCAGATCGCCGTTCGAGGAATTCCACAGCTTGACGGTGTTGTCACCGGCACCGGTGGCAACCATTTTGCCGTCCGGAGACCAAGCAACGGCCGTGACCGACTGCTCATGCTCTTCGCGCTCGACGCGCAAATCGCCGTTATCGGTTCGGTGGATGCCGAAAGCGTTGTGGATCGAACCCGTGGCGATAGAATCGCCGTCGGGCGAGATCGCCACGCATGTGACCCACTCCTGGTCGCCGGCACGATGGGCGCCAGTTTTGCCCTGGCGAATGTCCCAGATCGAAACCATCGATTCGACGGCTCCGGTGGCGACAACGCGGTCATTGGCAAGCGCACGGATGTTCGAAACCACGCCGGATTCCACTTTGACTCGCCGTACCGGCTCCTTCAACTCGTTATCCCACCAGAGGATCTCGTTATCGAAGGAGGAGGACACCATTTGCCCGCTGTCGGGCGCGAAGGAGATGGCGTATACGGGAGTTTTGTGGCCTTTGAGGCGTCGGATCAGCTTGACCTGCATCGGCGACTTCGGCTGGGCGGGGCCGGCAATCTTTTGGCCAAATCCACCCGTGAGCATCGCATCGTATTCGCGGCGGCGCTCGTCATCGATTAAAGTCGCAAATGCGTCATTGATCCGAGCCATCATGTCGTGGCTTCGGGGGTCGGGGTTTACGTCGGGATGAAACCGGCGAGCAAGCTTGCGATAAGCTCGCCGTAATCCTTCCGGATCGGCTTCTTTTTCGACGCCAAGAATATCGTAGAGAGTAGGCACTTACGGGTCCAATTATGAAGGTTTGAGGCTTCCTAAAGCGACCCTTTCAGGGCCGTTTTAGCTTCTTTTTTATGTACGCCTCCTAACCCGGCGACATTACAGGCATCAGAACGCGATCGGGCCCAGATGGGCCCTATAGGACCTATACGGCCTACAAGACCCATCGGACACGCCTGCTTACTTCGTTTTCGTGAGCTCGTAGAAGTAATCCTGGCAAGGAGAGCCGGCCGGGCAATCGTCACGAATGAGGTCACCGAGATTCTGCACCTTGAAGTCGGCGGCGAGGAAGCCGTAGCCGAAATCCACCTTTCGGAGCGTCGGCCGGATCGCCTTCACATGCCCATCCGCCCAGGCCACGGTTCCAAACTTCGAGTGCCGGCCATGAAAGCCGGGGAAATCGTAGGAGGGCGGGTCAATGTAAGTATTGCCTTCCAGCGTAGGTGACGCGTACGACCAATTGTTGATGCGGGCGGACGACGCAAAGTTCACGGTTTCGGCGGGCTGCTCGATTTGACTGTGATTGACCGGCTTCGCCACCTCTTCATAGGTGGGCGCCGGATAGTCTGAAGGCGACAGATAGGCGAAGTTGTATCCATACCCTGTCAGCCCCAGGGCCGTGCGGAGGTTGTTCGGGAAAGACGGGTCCTGCTGAATCCCCTTGCTCTTGGTGTAAGGAAAGAGAAGTCCTTCTTCGGTTCGCAGGGTAATGCCATCGAAACTGCCCCACCAGTAATAGCGCTTGCCGTCTCCCGGCGTGGAAACCCGCATGACCATGTCGTCAACGTCGCCGGAATAGAGCATCCAAGCCGTGCCGATCTGCTTCAGGTTCGAGATGGACTGGGTTTTCTTCGCGGCTTCCTTGGCGGAGGCGAAGACGGGGAACAGGATGGCGGCGAGGATGGCGATGATCGCGATCACGACGAGGAGCTCAATGAGCGTAAATGCTTGTTTCTTCATAGGTTAGCCTCATGCGCGTGAGGCCGTGAAACGAGCAAAGCATATTGCGGGCTTTCGCCTGCGTCCCATGCTCGTGGTACGGCTGCACGTATCTGTCCTCGAGCGGGCATTCGGGCTCAGCAGTCGAACTGCAATACCGTTGCGGCACAGCGCCGGAATCTAACCGGCTTTCCCCATTTCAATCGCCCCACGACAGGGAGATCTCGATGACACATCCATATTACCGGGTGCGAAGTTTCTTTGGAGCCACGTAGTTGTAAGACTTCTCCACAAGCTCTTGGAGAAGGCTGATGGTGTCTTCGTCTTCCGCCGTGACAGTCACCCATCCGTGCCGACCGATGTACGAGGCAATCTCGATCTGGGGATGAAGAATCAGGGCCGCCTGCTCGTCGGGGGTGGCCTTTACCGTCACTCGAAGGGACTCGTTATCGCCGATGACGAAGATCTTTTTGCCGACCTTCCAGACTACGTGCCCCCATGGCGTGTCTTCCCAGACCTCGGGCAGGGCCATACATTGTTTTCTCAGCCGGGCGACGAGTTGATCGGGCGTCATCAGTTACTAACTCGGCCAGCCTTCCATCGCATCCGGCGTCCAATCCTTGAGTTCCTTGCTCCACATGGTGGGACGCGGCAGAGCGCTCGCGCACCAGCATTTTTGAGCCTCAAAGTCGATTGCCGCCACGGGAACGCCGTCCACAACCAACCAAACCTTGGGCCGGTCGACCGCCCAAGCGAAGCGGCAGCGGCCGGCGACGAAGGGAAAATGGCGGGGCGATCCATCGATTCCCGGCGCGACCAGGTTCCAGCCCGGCTTATGTTCGCGCCCGATTAGGCAGGAGTCAACAATGTTGTCCTGAGCCGTGTGCTCCCGATCAACGCCGAACATATACGTCGTATCCTTCTCACCTTCAAGGAAGACTTCGTAGCGGGCATCGCTCGGGCAAATCGACGTCCAGATGCCCAGCTTGCCACCGGTGTAGGTAAAGGGCTCAGACGCAACCTGCGTCGCTGGGGGTCTGCGCTTAAAAAGAGGCATCGCGTTATTTTGCTCCCAAATGGGCTTGGAATTCTTCACATATGACTCGGACAGACAGAGATTCGTTCGCACATTGCCCCAAATAGCCATTGAATCCCCAATGTCCGAGTTCTCGTTCGGATAATTCAGCCGCCCCCAAACGCTCCAAATCAATGGGCGGTAACCTGAACGAATGCTCTTTGCGACTTTGTTGACCCTTCCGCAAGCTAAAGTGGACCTGACGCAAGACATGGTTATCGACAAAACGATGATCGTGGCGAGCAAGGTGTACGCCTTTGCTAACAAGGACGATGACGCGAAGACGGGCGCGATCACGATCCGCGGAAACAACATCACCATCGATTTCGCGGGAGCGACGCTCGAAGGAACCCCCCAAGCCACCGATCCCGACAAACGCGTCGGCACCGGCGTGATCGTCGAGGGTTCGAACATCACGATCAAGAACCTAAAGGTCCGCGGCTATAAGATGGGCCTCGTCGCCCGCAAATCCAGCGGCCTACGCCTCATTTCCTGCGACATGTCTTACAACTGGAAGCAGCACTTGCTGTCCACCATTGATCGCGAAGATTCCAGCGACTGGATGAGCTATCACCAGAACGAAAAGGACGAGTGGTTCCGCTACGGGGCGGGCATTTACCTTCGGGACTGCGACAATGTCGAGATCAAAGCGTGCCGCATCGTCGGCGGCCAGAACGGCCTGATGATGACGAATGTCAACAAGAGCCTGGTCTGGAATAACACCTTCTCCTTCCTCAGCTCCCTGGGCGTCGGCATGTATCGGTCGAGCGACAACCGGATCATGCACAACAACATCGACTGGTGCGTGCGCGGCTATTCGCACGGCAAGTGGAATCGCGGTCAAGACTCGGCCGGCATCCTCATTTACGAGCAGTCGATGCGAAACACGTTCGCCTATAACTCCGTGACCCACGGCGGCGACGGCTTCTTCCTATGGGCCGGCGAAACGACGATGAAGGATGCGAGCGGCGGATGTAACGACAACCTGCTCTACGGAAACGATTTCTCCCATGCCCCGACCAACGGCATCGAGGCCACCTTCAGCCGGAACAAGATGGTGAACAACCTCATCATGGAGTGCTGGCACGGCTGCTGGCTCGGCTATTCCTATAACACCGACGTCATCGCGAATATCTTTGCCCACAACGCCGAGTCTATCGCCTGGGAGCATGGCCAGGACAGCACCATCGCCGCGAACATGTTCTTCCGGGAGACGATGGGCATCAACCTGTGGCAAAACAAAACGCAGGATCCGAACTGGGGCTATCCCAAGCATCGCGACACCCGAAGCCGGGACAACATGATCCGACAGAACGAGTTCCAGCACATCGCG
>JBKJIP010000355.1:0-3352 GCA_046598515.1 Fimbriimonadaceae bacterium
ATGCACATGTGCGGCGCTTACCTGATCGAACTCGACGGGGACGATTCCTACGTCAACAACTTCGGGGCCGCGCATGCCATCGGGCACGACTACGGTGCGGCGGTGCTCTTCGATCGCGCCGGGAACGATGTGTACGCCGGACGAGACTCCCGTCCGGGCATCGGGAACGCCAATGGCGTCGGTATCTTCATCGATGTCGCCGGTGACGACCGATACTCCGGACCCGCGGGAAGCGGCAATCCTGCGCGGAGCACGGGCTCCGTCGGAATCTTCGCCGACCTCGGCGGTCAGGATCAGTATCGAACCGGCCTCGCCGATGGCGAAGCCGCCGTCCGCGAGCAGTGGGGCGTGGGCTATGACCTGGAATCCAAACTGGTCACTCCCCCGACGACCGAAGACGGGCCACCCCCGCCGCCGGTCGGATCTCTGCCTCGGGGAACCGATGAGGACCTCGAAAAGCTTTACGCGAGAGCCACGCAATGGAATGTGGGCATCGCCCAGAGTGACGTTCGCAGCGCAATGAACCAACTCGTAGGGATCGGTCTTCCCGCTTTGGAGTGGATGGTTCAAAAGAAGCTGGCCAAAGCTTCTCGGCTGGAGCAGCAGGCCTATGTCGTGCTGGCCAAAGCGATCGGCCATCCTGGCCAAGAACTGGTGGCAAAACAGATTTCTGGTGAGGACGAAGAAGCGGCGCTGGTCGCGATGATGATCGCGATCGACGGTCAGTTCTTCGAGAGCATGACCCATATCCCGATCGCAATCAAGAAGCCAAAGCTCGCCCGGGTTGCGGCTCGTCTGGCGGGAACCGTCGGGGCCATCGAGGCGGCCGATGATCTGATCGCCCTCACCGCTTCCCCTGACCGCCTTACCGCCCTGAATGCGGCGGTCGCCCTGAGCCTGATCAACACGAACAAAGCCCAGCCCACGGCCCTGCAACTCCTCGGATCGCCCGAGCTCCCGATTCGCCGGGCGGCTGTTCAGATACTGGCCCGCTTCCCCGACGCCGTCGGTCAAGCTTCCGCCTTGATGAAGGACCCCGACGAAACGAAAGCACGCGGCGCGGTCGAAGTTTTGAGCGTAATCGGAACACGCGAAGCGCTTACGGCGATTGGTCCCGCCCTGGCCGATGCCCGACCCGGTATTCGGATTTCGGGGCTCGTGGCTCTGAACGGTCGCGCTCCTCAGGAACTCAAACAAACCGTTCTCGATTTGCGTCGCGACACGGATGAGCGTGTGAGGGCGGTTGCCCTGAGGATCGATCCAGGCCGATGAAAAACCTAACCCTGACTGCAATTGCCGCTTTCGCCGTCGCCGGCTGTGGCGGTGGCTCGCCCGCCAAAGAAGTGAAGATCGGGCGTCCAACAATCGAAGCCCCCAAACAGGTGGAGCCGCCCGTTTCGCTGGATTCGGACTACAAGCTCTCTCTCTATGCCGATGTGACACCAAAGACAGACGAGCAGGGAACCGAAATGGACAGTCCGACGATCCAACTCGGCGATTCGTCCGACGATGTCGACAAGATATTCACCTCGCCAACCGGGTCCTACACGTTCAAAGACCTGCCACCTGGATTCGAGAAAGGCTATACCTCTAAAGGCTACGAGAACTCGAAGGAGAGCTTCGGAGCGATCTTTTTCGACAACGAGCTTGCGCTCGCGATGATCCGCAGAGAGAATGTCGATCCCGCGCTGATCAGCGACGTGGTCGATAAGTACAGCAAGGCAAACCCGCCAAAGCGTACGATCGATCGACAAGAGCCGCCCACGGAATTCCTCTCTGTTATGGGCGAGTCTATCCAGTACTGGTTCTGGGAAAAAGACGGCCAGCGGCTAATGATCTGCAGCGCACCCGATCCGAAATCGAGCAAGACGCGAGATCTGACCATCGCCATGGGCGATCAGAATCCGATGAATGCGCTCCGAATGGGATTGGTCTACGCGCAGAACGATCGTCAGGCGATCGAGAAAGCCGCTAAGCAGAAATAGCATCGACAAACTCGCGGAGGGCCTCCGCGGTCGGCCGCATCGGGGCAATCCCTAGAGCGCGCAGCCGGCTTTGGTTGAGGACGCTGTACTTCGGTCGCTTGGCCGGAGTCGGCCATTCTTCCGTTTGGCAGGGTTGCAAATCCGCGTTGCCACCGTCCGCCTCGACAATCAGCTTGGCCAGTTCAAACCAACTCATCGCATCGGGACCACAGGCATGGAACACGCCGGGAGGCGGCCCCATGCTCTGGGTCGCAAGATCGACGAGCGTACGGGCGAGATCGGGCGTGTAGGTTGGGCACCCAATCTGGTCGCTCACCACGCGCAGGGATTTGCCCGCCCGATAGGCGTTGAGAATCGTGCGCGGAAAGCTCTTGCCGTGAACCCCGTAGAGCCACGATGTCCGAACGACGGTGCCCGTCGCGGAAAGCACCGACCGTTCGCCCTCCAGCTTCGAAGCTCCATAAACGCCAAGTGGATGCGTCGGCGCATCCTCCGAGTAGGGAACCTCGGCTTCGCCATCGAAAACGAAGTCGGTGGAAACATGAATCAGCCGCATGTTCACCATCGCACACATCTGAGCGACATAGCCAGCGGCGAGGGCATTCACCGAATAAGCCCGATCGCGCTCTGTCTCGGCTAGGTCGACGGCAGTGAAAGCCGCACAGTTGAAGCAGACTTTTGGAGTGACCTTCAACTCCGAGAACAGTGAAGCCACCGCGCCGGGATCGGTGATATCGGTTTCGTGTGAACTCGGGGCGATAGGCTCAAAACCCCTCGCCCGAAGTTCGGCATGTAAATCGACTCCGAGCATTCCCGAGCCGCCAAAAACAAGCGCTTCCATCCGTTTTTGTTATGGCAGGTACGCTACCGGCGGCGCATATGACCAAACACACACTCGACAACGGCGTTCGCATCGTCATTGATTCCGTCGGCCACGTTCAATCGGCCGCGATCGGCCTTTGGTGCCGAACCGGAAGCGTTCACGAATTCGATAATGAGGCAGGAATTACCCACCTCATCGAGCATATGCTCTTCAAGGGCACCGAAAAGCGCACCGCGAAGCAGATCGCGGAAGCGATCGAAGGTCGCGGCGGCGCGCTCAACGCATTCACGGATAAGGAATCGACCTGCTACTACTGCCGAGTCCTCGCCGACGATATCGAAAATGGCGTCGACGTCCTGAGCGACATGATGCTTCATTCCGTGTTGGATCCCGAGGAACTGACCCGCGAGGAGCACGTCGTCATTGAAGAAATCAAGCGATACGAAGACGAGCCGGAGTCGCACGTTCACGAACTGCATATCGAGAACCGCTGGGGAACCCACCCTCTGGGCAAGCCGATCATCGGGACCCGAGAGTCCGTAGA
>JBKJIP010000420.1:0-4697 GCA_046598515.1 Fimbriimonadaceae bacterium
CCACACGCCCTCGTGTGGAGTGCCGACCGGCTTCCAAGTGAGCCCTTGCAGAAGCTGGTCGGCACTCCACACGAGGGCGTGTGGAGTGAACAAGTCCCGCCCATTGTTCTCGCCACCCGCCCACGTGTGGCGATGCCGACCAGCTATCACATTCTGCGAGCGGAATCAGGACTCACTCGGCAACCGGTCGTCGCCGCCATCCGTGGGCGGAATGGCGGGAACAGGTGACAGCGTCCTCTTGAAACACGAAACCGCTACTTGATCGGACCTTCGCAGACGACGCGGAAGCCAACGAACTGGCCGTTGGCTAGCCACCATTTCGACTTTGGATTCTGAGGGTCGTTCTCGTTCCACTTTGGATTCGAGACCTTCCTCGCTCCGGGATGAACTTCCGCTTCCTTATCCTTCCACGAACCGCCGCAAACAACAGGGTCCGCCGCAGTGGTGGCCCATTCGGCCACGTTGCCCATCATGTCGTAAAGCCCAAACAGATTTGCGGCCTTCTTGGCGACGGGGTGTGTCAGGTCGTCGGCGTTATCCCAATACCAGGCCGTATCGTCGAGCCGGGCTGGCTTGGAGGGGGCGGCGCGGGCGGCGTATTCCCATTCCCATTCGGTGGGCAGGCGATATTTCTTGCCGGTCTTCTCGCTGAGCCACTTGCAGAAGAGCTCCGCAGAAGCGTAGGAAACGCAGTTCGCGGGATGGCCGTGGTGCCCGAATCCCGTGAAAATGACCGCGTAGGGCTTGCTCGGGCGGGAAGTTGTGTCCGTGGAGTCTTGCTGCTCGACGGGGAGGTCCAGGCGCAGAGCCCAGATCTCGAAGAGCTCCCAGGGCATCTCCGTTTCCTGGAAGTACAGGTTCTTGATCTGCTTCTTAGCGCCGCCGAATTCGATCTCGCCGTCCGGAATCCGGACCATCTTCATCTCGGCCGCGTGGCTCGTGAACTTCTCGACAAACGACTTATCCTGCGCTTCACTCATGAGCGGCCATACTCCCAGAGTCATGCTCGCAATTGCGATGCCGGTCGCTCTGGCTATGTTGAAGTTTGATTTCACCCAAATGCACATGGGGGTCTCCATTCGTCTTACCCTATTCGCTCCCGATGAGGCCAAAGCGTACGACGCGGCAAAGGCGGCCTTCGCGCGGTTTGCGCAACTCGACAACATGATGAGCGATTATCAAAAAAACAGCGAGCTGAATCGCCTGAGCGCTCAACTGCCGAATAGTTGGACGCCCGTTTCGGCGGAACTATTCGACGTTTTACGGAATGGGCGACGGCTGTCCGTTTTGACGGATGGGGCGTTCGATACGACAGTTGGACCCGTCGTTCGACTCTGGAGACAGGCACGGCGGGATGGGAAGATGCCCTTGGAAGCCGATCGGCTAGCCTCTCTAGCCCGCTCCGGGTTTCGTAAAATTGACCTCAACCCGACGATAAAAACCGTGCTCCTCCAAGCCGCGGGTATGCAACTCGATCTGGGCGGGATCGCCAAGGGTTACGCCTGTGACGAGGCGATGGCCGTCCTCAAAAGTCACCACATAAAATCGGCGATGATCGAGGGCGGCGGCGACCTCGTCGTCTCCGAACCGCCGCCGGGAAAAGAGGGATGGCGGATCGGCGTTCTCGGATGGCCGGGCCTCGTCGTTACGTTGAAGAATCAGGCGATGAGCACCAGCGGCGATGCTGAGCAGTTTGTCGACATCGAAGGGAAGCGGTACTCGCACATCGTGGACCCCGCGACAGGAATCGGTCTCACGAACAGCCGTCAAGCGACGGTGGTCGGCGATTCAGGATGGCTGACGGATGCCTTGGCGACGGCGTTCTGCGTGATGGATCCGGCAGCTTCGAAGACATTAGCCGCCCGCCTGGGCGTTCAAGTGTGGATCAAGCCGGATTCCGAGACCGGCTTGTAGTCCCAGGCACTCTGTTATGGGTTGATTCGGAAGGTGCCCGTCTTTTCTCCCGCGGATACACGAGCCGTCACCGTTACCGTCTTGACGCTCGTCACAACCGTGGTTGAAATCGGGAAAGTGACTTGCGAGGCTCCCGCGGGGACGACAACGGTACTGGGCGTCGTCGAATAGGGCGAGTTGTCGAACACGGCAACCGTGCGGCCGCCGGGGCCGGCTGGAGAGTTGTTCCCGCCATTCCGCCCACGGATGGCGGTGACGACCGGCTACCAGGCGAGTCCTGATTAGGGGGACTGGCCCGCCAATAACCCCCCTCCCCAACGGTTCCCCCGCGCACAGGCATCGCAGGGGAACCAGGACATAGGCGGAAATTGGCACCTTCGATTTGAGTATTGGCCTGGCTAGCCGCCCTTTCTTGTGGTCGAGCCGCCCGAATTCGTGTTGGATCCGCCCGAGTTGGACGAGGAGCCGCCGGAGTTGACTCGGGAGCCGCCGGTGGATGTTGCCCTTCGGGATGGACCGGTGTTGATGCCGGCGGGGATACCGGTGCCAACGACACGGACATCAAAGCCATGGATCTCGTAGCGGAACACACCGGCTTTCACGCCGGGATCGTTGTCCGCGACTTGACGGGCGGCCTTGTCATCGTCGAGACGAAGGAGGACCAGGCCACCATCCCATTCGCGCCAGTTGCCGGCCAGCGTGGCCGCGCCGCGCTCGGCTAGACGCTGCCAGTAGGCGACTTCCTGTTCCCACAATTCGCGGGAAATGGGGGTGTTGATGTTCTTGCTGAGGATCAATGCGTAGTTTGGTTGAGCCGTGGCCGTACCGCTTGCGTTGCCCGATTGGGAGCCACCAAAGTTGCCACCGAATCCACCGCCGAGCTGGCCGCCGGATTGACCGGAGCCACCGGCGCGGGCCGAAGACGAGGAAGAGGAGCTGGCGGAGCTGTTGCCTTGGCGTGATTGAGACTGACTTTGGGACGATTGGTTCGTCGAAGTCTGCGCAAAAGGCACAACTGCCGCGGCGCTCACGGCGCCGATGATGAGAAACCGGGGATTTAGATTCAAGAGAGGAACCTCCTACGTGAACGCAAACGCGCGACCACGCAAGAGGTTCCTAACTAATTTGCCTATATTCAGCGGTTCCGCCGTGCGTGGCCAACTGCGCTTGCAGCATTTCCGCCTTCATTCTCGGGATTCCGCTGAGGAGGGTGACCGGCAGTGTATCGAACATCTGCTTCACATGGTTCCGGTTTAGAGCAAGCATAGACTGGAGACAGCCGATGAGGTTTTCAGTGTGATGGCCGTCGTGACTGACGAGAACCAACTCGTAAAGTGCATTGTCCTCTTTGACGGCAAAGACCGAGTGGCGCTGCGGAGCGTCGTCGCCTTGTGAGATCGGAATCTCGTGATTGCAGCTCTCGCACAGGAGGACTTGGTTCTTCTCACTGTAGAAGTTGAGCTCATTGCAAAAGCCGCAGCGCACCTGCTGAATGGCGAGGACACGTCCGTCGACGACGGGAACCATGCGGTAGCACGCGCCGCACATGAAATCGCCGGAGGGCGGCTCGGTCAATCGGTTCTTGTGATGGCAATAGCCGCACTCGACGACGTGGGAGGCCACTTTGCGAATTTGCATCGCTTCATAGACGGCGTAAGCGATCAGGCCCAAACCGATGACCATGAGGATGATGGCCATGGGGCCAAGGACTCCGCTGCCCCGAAAAATCCAGAACATGAGGCCCACGATAAAGATGAGAATCCCGATGATTCCCGCCGTCATGGCCTTCACTCCGTATTGCTCGACGATATCCGAACTTCGCTGTTGCGACATGTGCCCAACTCCTATTGTAAGGTTGGGACGGATTTACCCTATCGAGTGCGTCGCCGCCTAGACCTGTTTCCGTGCAAGTTGCGCTGATTGGGGCTTCTCGGCGCGAATTGAGGCAGGATTCCGGTACAAACAGACGTGTTTGCTCTTTTGCTTTTTGCCGCTGACCGCTCGGGAGAAGCGTCATTTTTGGCGATGCTCGACAGTTGCGCCAAGCTTCGCAACGTCCACATCGTTGCGAACAAGGTCATTCGCGATCGGACTGAGGACTGCCTCGTGCCCGATGTGGAGATGATGATCGAGTATGCGTCGCCGGCAGTGTTCCGGATCAGCCTGGGCGAGTATTGGGTCAGCTACAACGGAACCTATACGAGTGACGGGAAAACGCTGAAGTTGGATGGGGACGTGACAGAGCTACGGAACGCGCCTTCGAGCATCTTGGGCATCGGCGACTCTTTTAGTCGAGGCGGGGGGACGCATAACCTGCTTTTCGAGTTCATGCGTGGCCGTAAGGCGGCGGATTTGATCCCGGACGACGCCGATATCAAGGCAACCCTCTCGGGCTTTAAGACAAAAACCAAGGAGTTCGGCGATATCGAGGTGACTTTGATCAAGCGGGACGGTTTATCCCTGCCTCTGATCGTCGATGTGAGCAACTTGGCGGGAAGGATGGCCGCGTACCGGTTCATTCCCGTCTTCGTGCCCCGGCCCGAGCAACCGCTCGAGCGGTATGTCTTCGATTACACCCCCGTGCGCTCGTTCCCGCGAGGGACGTTCGACACCCGGGTTCCGAAGGGCGTCGCCTTTTCGGACAAGCGAAAGAAAGGCGGTGACTAGATGCCCACGAATGCCGATTACCTGCGCGGCGTCCCCATTTTCCGGCAAATCGCCGATCGGAGTCTTGCCCGCTTTGCGGAGAACTGCACAAGGATGCAGTTGGAGCCGGAGCAGGT
>JBKJIP010000096.1:0-3769 GCA_046598515.1 Fimbriimonadaceae bacterium
TCGAAAATGACGGAACCCGGGTGAAGGTTGTGGCGGGTGAGTTTTGGGGAGCGAAGGGCGCCGTCGACGGCATCTCCGCCGAACCGACCTACCTCGATGTCTCCGTTGCCCCCGGGCGAACGGTTACCTTGCCAATGGACACCCGCCGCCAAGGATTCGCCTACGTGTTCGCGGGATCCGGTCGTTTCAAGGATGCATCGGAGCCGATGGCGGTCGACACGGACACGCTTGGGGTCATGGGCAAATCTGACGCCAAGGATCGATCGCTGGTCCTTTTCAGCAGCGGCGACGAGGTGACTCTTACCGCTGGTGAGGAGGGAATGCGATTCCTCCTCATCTCGGGCAAACCCCTTAGGGAACCCGTTGCGTGGTACGGTCCAATTGTGATGAACACGCAGGACGAACTGCGGCAAGCCTTCACCGAGCTGGACGAAGGGACATTCTTGAACCATGGATGACCTAGAACAGCGACTCGATGAGGCTCTGGCCGATAGCTTCCCCGCCAGCGACCCGATCGCCATAACCCCCGAGCCGGAACCCTGGGACAACGAAGAGTTTCATCGGTTTGAAATGGACACGGAGGGTGATAAGGCCGTGCTTTGCTACATGAAGCAGGACGGCGTCTTGCAGTTGACCCACACCGAAGTGCCTGAGGCGTTTCGAGGTCGCGGCTATGCTCGACAGCTCACACAGTTTGCTCTCGAGTACGCGCGTCAGCAGGGCCTGATGGTCCGCCCCGTCTGCCCCTACGTGCGCCAGTTTCTGGATAAGAATCCGGGCTATGAGGATTTGGTCTTGGAGTAAGAAATGCTGACAGGGCGAATTACCTGTATTTCAGGTTCGAGCTGGGCTACTGCACGGCCATCCAAGTAAGCTATTGACGTTATGGGTTGGAAAGTCCTTTTTATTGTTTCATCGGTTGCCGCATGTGCCGCCGCCTCCGCGCAAGTCCTCGAAGTCGGCCAGTTCACTGGCGAGTTTAATGATGATTTCAACAGTTATGCGAGCGGCCCCGCCGGCCCCTCGTTCACTTTTTTGGGTGGCAATGCCGTTAACAACTCCAATGGTTCCTCGGATATCTGGTTGAGTGCGGCTCACGGTCTCGGCGGCTCGAAGGCGACCTATACGGACAGCCAGGCGATGGTCGCGAATAACGGTGGCCCGTCGCCTTGGGAGATCACATTCGCGACGCCGATGCAGGCCTTCGGCGGTTTCTGGCAGAGCGCGTTCGACGATTCGACCCTCACGTTCCAGTTCTTCGATGCCAACAACACGGCCCTGAATTCGATCACGAAGACCCCGCCGAACAGCGGCACCCTGACGTGGTACGGCTTTGGCTGGAGCGGCGGCATCGCCAAGGTTCTCGTGACCTCCGATCAGCCTTTCCAGATCGTGGATGACTTCACCGCGACTTCCGTGCCCGAGCCGGCAACCATGGCCGCTCTCGGTCTGGGCGCTGCCGCGATGCTTCGCCGCCGCCGCAAGTAACAGCCTGTCGGAAGGTAAATGGCCCGGGATTTTGTCCCGGGCTTTTCAATTTGTGAATAATCGTGCAATAAAACTTGCATCCACGGAAACATTTGTGCTAACTTTTTTGCAGAGCCGGAATCTTCAAAGGATTTCTGCCCGTAAAATAGGCATCCATGAACCTGAGCAAGCGTGAAAGACAAATCCTAGAAATCCTCTACCGCCGCGGCAAAGCCTCGGCGGCCGAAGTACAGGAGGAATTGGCCGATGGCTCGACCTACTCTGCCGTCCGCGGCATGTTGAGAGTTCTCAACGAGAAGGGTCTAGCCAACTTCGAGGCGGAAGGCGTGCGCTACGTCTTTTCTCCCGCGACGCCGCGCGATGAGGCGGCCAAGACGGCACTAGATGGCCTTATGACCACGTTCTTCAGCGGCTCGGTCACGCAAGTCGTATCCACGCTGCTCGGCGAGAAGGAGCGCAAGATTTCCGATGAGGAACTCGACCGCCTCGCCAAGCTCATCGAAAAGGCCAGGAACGAGAGGAAATGAACCCCTTAATCGAACTTATTATTCGAGCCACGGTATTGCTCCTCGTCGGATTGTGCCTCTGGCGGCTCGCCCGAAATCGATCGGCGGAAGCTCGTGTTCGGCTTTTGCGCGTCGTCCTGGCTGGTTTGGTGATTCTGCCCGCCGTCTGGGCCATCGGTCCCCGCTGGAATTTCGACATTCCGGGAATGAAGAAACCGGCACCGGTCACGATCAGCCTCGACTCGGAAATCCAAAGCATGCTATCGGCGGCAGCCAGCTCCAAGACTCAACCCATCGATACGTTGCCCTTCATTTACGGCGGAATCGCTCTCTTGCTCTTGATTCCCGCCGTAGCGGGCGCTACGATTCTGCGCCGTTTGTGGCGACAAGGGATGTTCTTGGGTTGGAAGCTGGAGGACGAGCTGGATGAAGCTCTCGACACCGTAGGCGTCAAGGCCGCGGTCGAAGCCCGCCTCTCTGACATTCCATCGCCCATGGTCTATGGTGTTTTCCGCCGCCGCCTCCTCCTTCCGCGAGATTTCGGCGATTGGCCGGAAGATCATCGCCGGCTGGCTCTCCTTCACGAGTCGGCTCACTTGAAACGTTTTGACTGCGCTTGGCAGCACGTCGCCTATGGCGTCCGCGCGGTCTATTGGTGTCATCCGCTTGTTTGGTTCTTGTCCCGGGCCCTGAAGGACGAAACTGAGCTTGCGGCGGACGAGCGGGCGATCCGGTCGGGTGCCGAAGCGGCGGACTACGCGGCGGCCCTGGTTGCGATTGCTCGCACATTGCAAGAACCCGGGAGGTTAGTCCGCTCCCAAGGAGTAACCTTCATGAATCATCGTCAACTCGATCGCCGTGTGGTGAGCGTTTTGCACGGAAATCGGCGCGGATTCTCATCCGTCGCCTCCCTCGCCCTGGCTGGTTTCGTCGGACTCGGCACCCTTGCCGCGGCCGGATCCCAACCTCAACAACCTCAACCCGAAATCCATTTCGTCCCCCCGGCCGCGGCACAAATTGCAACCATTCCGAGCCCTTCGGTGCGGATCGTGCAAGAGATGCCCGCCATCGCGATCGCCCCCTCAGCCGGCCAAAGCCGGAGGGCCGTGCGAGGTCAAGCTTCAATGCCGGCGCGAATCGTGGCTTCGAAAGAACTCAGGTCGGCCACGGCACCGAGCATTGCTCGCCTCGCCATTCCCGTTCAGACCAAGAAAGGCACGACAATCAAGTATTGGTCGGTGCCGGCAGCCAACACGCAAACGCGTTGGGCTTTTCCTCATCAGGCACCGGCCGCCGATCCTTCGAAGAGTGGAAAGTGGGTAACCCCGCAAGCGGATCCCGCTTTTGCCGTACCGAGGGGAGCTTGGATTGCGCCGTCCGTGGCTCAGCCCGCGAAGGCGCCCAAGGGAACTTGGGTTACCCCTCGAGCCGCCCCTGCCTTTGTGGCTCCTCGCGATGCGTTTAGGTTCCGCTATGAGGCAGATCCCGCCCGAGCGCCAAAGCAAGGCACCGCAATGACTCAGCCGGATCCAAACGCCCGCTATCAGATCGCCCCTCTGCCCAACGCAAAGGTCCGTGGCGTTCCCGTCCTCCAAGATATTCCCCTTGTCGGTCGCTTCTTCCAGCAGAATGAAAAGGCGGCGGCGGAAGCCCAGCGTGAATATGAGGTCGCCCTGCGGCTTGGCAAGATGAACCTGAACGTAGCTTCACAAGCCGCGGACGACAAGGTCACGGCCGAACTTATCGAGCAGATCCGGCACCTTCACGTGGATAGC
>JBKJIP010000248.1:0-29550 GCA_046598515.1 Fimbriimonadaceae bacterium
GCAAAGTCTTTTAGGGCATTGGGGGCGAACCAGCGAGTTTTGATCCAGCGGTTGTAAAGATCGCCGCACTTGCGTTGCTCTATGGCAAAGGGGAGGACGGAGCGGGGGCGGATGCGAACCTCCGCCGCGACCTCGATGATGGAGTTTGAGCCGCAGAAAGGGCATTTATCGGCCGTGGTGCGGCCGCTGACGGTGAACTCCGCCGCGCAGGCGTTGCACTTGACGGTCTGCTCATGATCCATCTCCGACTCTTCACGAGCGATTTCGAGGTACTGATGAAAATCCAGCTCCTCGACTTGCTCCGCCGACTGCGGAATCTCATTTTTGAACCCGCAGTATTGGCAAACGAGAGTCTGCAGGCCGGGCGAGAATGCTAGCTGCGCGCCACACTGCCGACAGGGGAAACGCTTTGAGGCGGTTGCTTCGGTGTATCCGGTTTGTTCCATCTATGAGGCTGCCTCACTTCGCTTTCTCGCGGCCAGAACAGGTCGAATCGCGGAGGGCTGCTTCTCACGCAAAGGCGCAAAGGCGCAAAGGTCCAGGCTCCAAAATGGTAGGCATCGCAACGCGTTCGGCCCTTCGAATCTTGAAGCGTGGGCAGATGCCCGGTTAAGTCTTCCAACCACGCCCTTTGCGCCTTTGCGCCTTTGCGTGAGAATTCCTTTCGGCAATTCCAAGACTCTATTCTGGAAGCTGGTTGACAACCCGCGTGATTCCATTCTTAATTAGCTCCGATTCGAAATTGATGAGCAGCCCCAGATGCAAGCCAGTCACCCGTAAGTATGTCAACAAGACCTTGTACGCCACTGGCGGCACCGCCTCTTGTGATTTCACTTCGATGATCACTCTGCCCTCGACAATCAAGTCCGCACGAAATCCCATCGCGAGTTTTATCCCCTTGTATGTAACTCCAATCGGGACTTCGCGCTCGACGTGCATGCCGCGCAGCCGTAGCTCAGCCTCAAGGGCGTGAGCGTAAACGGATTCGAGTAGACCCGGCCCTAGCGCCGTATGAATGGCGAAGGCCGAGTCTACGATTTGCCGAGCAATCTCATTCTCCGTCATTACGCCGGAGGCAGGGGGGGCGGGGCGGAGGCGAAGACTGTGGACAGTTCTTCGACCGACGAACCCGCGACCCAGCCGGACATACCGGCTTTCCAGACCAGGGTCTCCCCCGTGATCTGGCCGCTTGCGGCCATTGTGCGTAACTGCGAGAGCGGATACGGACCCTGCTGAGCACCACCCACGGCGATGTGATACGCCGTCTCCGTCGGCACCGGAGGAGGAGGGGCGGCGGCGGGAGTCGCCTGCGGCTGATTCATGCCCTGCATCGCTTGTGTCATGGCCATTCCCATCCCCATGCCGACACCGGCGGCGCCCATGCCACCTTCGTTCTCCGCGGCCTTCTCCATTGAAGTGCCCATTTGGAACTTCATGTAGTTGTCAAGGTTGCCCACGGCCCCGATCGAGGATCGGCGGTCGATGGCGGCTTCCACTTCTGGCGGTACCGAGACGTTCTCGATCAAGAGGTTCGTCAGCTCGATGCCATACTCGGCGATCTTCGGCGCAATCCGCGCCGTAAGCGCGGCGCCGAGAGTCTGATACTGACCTACCAAATCGAGCACCGGCAAGTTCATCTCGGCCAAAGCGGTCGAGAAGTCCGAGACGATGTGGTTTCGAATCTGCTCGCTGATCTCATCCGCAGTGAAATCGCCATCGGTGCCGACGATTTCGCGAAGGAACTTGGCGGGATCGATGACCCGCATCTCGTAGGAACCGAACGCGCGGACGCGGACGATGCCGAAATCGGGGTCGCGCATCATGAGCGGGTTCATCGTGCCCCACTTCATGTTCGTGAACCGCTTCGTGTTTACGAAGTAAACCTCGGCCACGAAGGGTGAGTTGAAGCCGTACTTCCAACCCTTGAGCGTGGAGAGGAGCGGCATGTTCTGCGTTTCCAGCGTGTACATGCCCGGACCGAAAACGTCCGCGATCTGGCCCTCGTTTACGAAGACGGCGGCTTGGCTCTCGCGAACCGTGAGCTGGGCGCCCATCTTAATCTGGTTGCCGTATCGCTCAAACCGATACACCATCGTGTCCTGGCTGTCATCAGTCCAGGTGATGATGTCAATAAATTCGCCTTTAATCTTTTCCCACAAACTCATCGTTGATTGTCCTGCGCTCGGCGCATTGATATTGTACGGCTAATCGGCGTCGACGTTGCACCCTCCCCAGGACCCGTGAGCAGAAACTATTCACATGGCAGAACCAAGCCCTGTCTGGTGACGTTCAATGGGTCAAGGGGTAGAGTGCTTGGATGCGCTCTTGTAGGCGGAACCGTTGGGGGCACCTTCCGTAAGAAAGTTCGAATCAATTGCTGAAGGCGTCTTAGTTCTTGACGCGGCAATGCGTATCACCTCGATCAACGGGGAGGGCCTTGCGTTGCTCGGAGGTAACGACCCAACCGAGATTTATGGCAAAACCCTATGGGAAGTCTCCGGCAACGGAGTGGATCTCGAACTCAAAGCCACTATCGACGGCGCCCGGGCTGATCAAGCCCCATGTCGCATCACCGCCCGCAGCGTTCTCACCAGCCGATGGTATGAGATCGGCATCTATCCCGCCGCCGACGGCAGTGTGAGCGTTTCCTTCCGGAACGTAACCGACCATCAACGCACGGAAAGAACCACAGCCGCTCAAAAGAGAGCCTTGGAAATGGCGATGTCGGGCGCGGAAATGTCCGAAGTTCTCGACTTTCTCGTCATGACAGCGGAAGAGCTGATCGGAGGCGAGGCCCGGGCATCAATCTTGCTGGTGGAAGACGGCCACTTGAAGCGGGGTTCAGCCCCTTCCTTGCCGCCTGACTATTCGGCCGCTATCGATGGAGTGCTCATCGCCGATGGAACGGGATCTTGCGGCACCTCCGCGGCTCGAAATGAGCCTGTGCTCGTAACCGATATCGAAAGCGATCCTCTTTGGAACGATTACCGGGCCTTGGCCCGGAAGCACGGCCTCCGCGCCTGCTGGTCTCTCCCGGTGAGAGACACCCAGAACCAGGTTCTCGCCACCTTCGCGATCTACCACGCTGGTGTGTGGAAACCGGCGCCTGAAGACGAAGTCTTGATGGATTTCATGGCTCACACCGCTTCCACCGTAATCGAAACGCGACGCCAGGTGGATGAGCGGCGCGCAGCCGAGGCGCAACTCGCGCAAGCCCAAGAGCGTCTCGAACTGGCTCTTAAGGCCGGTTCCATCGGCACTTTCCGCTGGGATATGCGCGCCGGATACCTCCAGTGGGACGACCGCATGCCCACTCTCCTCGGACTTCCATCGGACCTCGAAGGCAAGCCGCTACAAGAATGCCTGGGGCTAGTCCATCCAGACGACTTGCCCAAGGTGATGGAACTTACGCAGAATGCGGTCGACACGGAATGCGCCTTCGATCATGACTTCCGCGTGGTCTGGGCCGACGGTTCGGTTCATTGGTTGGCGATCCGCGCGAACACGACCCGAGATCCTGTCACCGATGCGCCAATCATGGCGGGCGCCGTGGTGGAGATCACCGCCCAAAAGCGTAGCGAAGAGGACCTACGAGAAGAGCTGCGGGTCAACGAGATTCTTGGCCGCGTGAATGCGACCCTCGCCACAGAACTCGACCAAAGGCGAATAGTTCAAGCGGTAACCGATGCCGCGACCGAAATCGCGCAAGCCGAGATGGGCGCCTTTTTCTACAACGCCATCGATGAGAATCAAGAAAGGTTCACCTTGGTGACGTTGAGCGGGGTTCCAGACGATGCTTTCTCGAGGTTCCCCATGCCCCGAAACACCGAGGTATTCGATCCGACCTTTCGAGGCACGGCTGTGCTTAGGGTCGACGACATCCGACGAGATCCCCGCTACGGGAAGAGCTCGCCCTATTACGGACAGCCTGAAGGCCATCCAGTCGTAGCAAGCTACTTGGCTATCCCGGTGGTTTCCCGGTCTGGCGAAGTACATGGCGGCCTTTTCTTCGGTCACTCAATACCTGGCCGCTTTACGGAACGGCACGAACGGCATATATTGGGTCTCGCCTCGCTCGCCGCAATCGCCGTCGACAATGTCCGCCTTTACGACGACCTGCGGGACTCGGCTGATCGGTTGAGCCTTACGTTGGATGCCGCAGATCTGGGGGACTGGATGTGGGACACGAAGACCGACGTCGTAATGTTCTCTGATCGGGCGGCGGAGATTTTCGGAATCCCGGCTGGGCCCTACATGACCTGGACGGAGATGCAGCGGATGCTGCATGACGATGATCGTGAAGCTACCGCTGGAGCCGTTCTCGCTGCTCTCGAGAACCGTGTCCAGTACGACGTTGAGTACCGGGTGAACCGTCCCGATGGGCTCCAGGTCTGGGTGTCTGCGATCGGGAGCGCCCAGTACGACGCCGGTGGCCACGTAACGGGCATGTACGGCGTCGTGGCCGACATCAGCGCCCGTAAATCGATGGAAGTACAGCTTCGGGAGAGGGCGGAAGCCCTGGCTGAAGCCGACCGGCGGAAAGACGAGTTCCTCGCCACGCTGGCCCACGAGCTGCGCAATCCGCTGGCACCCCTACGCTCTGGCCTCGATCTTCTTCAAATCAAGGGAGACGACAGTCAAGCACTCGGAACGGTGCACGCCATGATGGAACGCCAAGTGAGACACATGGTTCACCTCGTCGACGATTTGCTCGATGTCTCCCGAATTACTCGCGGCGCCCTTTCCCTTCGGATGGAGGAAGTGGAGCTGGCCACTACGGTAACGGCGGCGGTGGAAACCGCCGAGCCCGTGATTACGCGCAAGGGGCACCGTTTCAGTCTCTCCCTTCCGGATGAGCCCATTCGCTTCATGGCCGACCCAACCCGCCTGGCTCAAATTCTCGGCAATCTCCTAAACAACGCGGCCAAGTACACGCCCAATGAGGGGCGGATCACCCTTGAAGCTCGGAACGAGCAGGGCGAACTGATCATTTCCGTGACGGACACGGGGATCGGTTTTGATGAAGCGCAGGGCGCCCGCCTCTTCGACATGTTCACCCAAGTCCATGCCGATCAGCACTCGGCCGGCGGCCTTGGGATCGGATTGACGCTTGCACGCAGGCTCGTAGAACTTCATGGCGGTCGGCTCGAAGCGAAAAGCGACGGCCCGGGCAAAGGCAGCCAATTCTCGATTCGCCTGCCCCTTCCAGAGCATCCTCTTCGTGAAGAACGCGAAACGGCAAACGGCCAGACAAAATCGGACGGCAAACGACGCATTTTGGTCGCAGACGACAACGTAGACGCCGCTGATCTTCTCAAAGCGATGTTGTCCTCTATGGGCCATGAGGTAGTCACGGCGAATGACGGGGCTCAAGCCCTCATCACCGGGTCCGACTTTAAGCCGGACGTGGTCATTCTCGACATCGGTATGCCCGTGATGGACGGCCGGGAGACGGCCCGTCGCGCCCGCCAGGAAGATTGGGGCAAAGATGTTCTGTTGATCGCCCTAACGGGTTGGGGTCAGGCGTCAGACCGCCATCTCACGCGGGAGGCGGGGTTCGACCAGCATCTCGTAAAGCCCGTCGATATGGCGACGCTCGAAAAAGCAATCTCGGGCTAGTATCCCAAGTCCAAATCAATCCGGTTCGGCATGGGATCGCTTTTCAGCAAGTCCGCCAGTGCCCGGACGCGGGCGGACTCGACATCGGCGGAGGTGCCTCCCCGATGCGGACTCATGACGACGTTCTGAAGCTCATGGAAAGGTAAGTTCGCCGGCGGGGTGTTCCGAGCGGAGTCGGAAACGTCGATGTATCCCATGTACCCCTTTGTGGCGTCGCTTTCGGGGTAGCGATACCAGACGTCGAGTCCCGCCCCTCGCAAACGGCCCGACTTGAGGGCATCGAAGAGTGCCTGTTCGTCGACCAAGCCCGCGCGTGCGATGTTCACCAAGATTACGCCCGGCTTCATGACTTGGAACTGGTCTGGACCAAGCAAATTGGCAGTTTCCGGCGTGCTCGGAAGTGCGAGCATGATGGCGTCCGCTTCTCCCAGCGACTCCGTGAGTTGATGCATACCACGGATTTCGGCGCCGTCCTCGGGACCGATTTTTTTGCGGATGGCAATCACCCGCATCCCCAGTGCCGAGCATGCCCGCGCGATTCTGCGCCCGATTTCTCCGTAACCCAGAACAAGCGCCGTTTTGCCTTCCAAACGGATGGATTGCTCGGGATCGTAGCGCGGTGACCAGTCGTTTTGCCGCAGGCTCTGATCCATGGGCACGACGTTCTTGGCGACGGCGAGGAGTAGAGCCATGGCCGTCTCCGCCGTCTCCGGAGCATTGTGATGCAGGTTATGAACGGCAATATGCTGGTGCTTCGCCATCAGTTGGCGGGTTCGGGGCGGTACTCCCGCGAAGGGGATGATGAGCGCACGAAGATTGGGGCAGGCCGCAAGATTCTCTTCGCTCGCGTAGCCTGTAATCAAGACAGTCGTGTCGGGCGGGGGTTCCCCAATCGTTACTTTCCAGCGGTTGGGATCGAGGGCGGCGACCAATCCGCGAAGCATGTCTTCGCTGTGGGGTTGGGCATAGCAAACGACTTCGCGCATTCGGACTAGCTTACTAGAGCCAAACGCAAAGGGCCCCGCCGAGGGCTGCTCGGCGGGGCTCCAGATAAGTTTCCTTACTTGAGGATTTTGATGCCGAAATCTTTGGTCTTGGAGTCTTTGTCGTCTGGGTTGACGTCGAGTTCATTCTTGAAGACCATCGTGCCGACCTTTTTCTCCTTGCGGTAGATGCCGGTGGCTTCGATCTTCACGCCGTCCTTGAGCTTCTCATCGGGCTTGCCGAAGCTGTGAATGTAAACCTTCTCTTCTTCGGTCTTGCCGAGGATGCGGAGGGTGTAGTACTCGTTGCCCTTCTTGGACTTCTTGGCCTTGATGTTGTCGGCGCGACCGACGATCGTGACCGTCTTCTGATCGTACTTGTCGACATCCTTGACGAAGTCGCTAACGTTGATTTTCTCGGCCGCGATGGCGAATGCCGCGAGCATGGTCGCGAAAAGGAAGCTGGTCTTGAGGGTGCGTTTCATGAGATGTGGTCCTGGTGAGCTACTAATACGTGATCAAGGCATGCAAGGGATACCCCAGCAAGTTTTGACGACCGTTAAGGAATGACAGTTCGACAAGAAATCCGAAGCCGCAGACATTGCCGCCGAGTCGCTCCGTGAGGCGAGCCGCCGCCGCCGCTGTGCCGCCGGTGGCGAGGAGATCGTCGATAACGTACACGCGCTGACCGGGGTTGATCGCGTCGGTGTGCATCTCAACGGTGTTCGTCCCGTACTCAAGGGCATATTCCTCGGTGATGCGGTCGAAAGGAAGTTTGCCAAGCTTCCGGGCCATGGAGAAAGGAAGCCCAAGCGCGAGTGCGATGGGGGTTCCGAAAACGAAGCCGCGGCTCTCGATGCCGACGATAACCTCCGCTCCCTTTTCCTTCGCATCGGCGGCGAGAAGATCAACCGCCTCCTGGAATGCGGCCGGCTGCTGAAGCACCGGTGCGATGTCCTTAAACATGATGCCGGGTTTCGGAAAGTCGGGAACGTCGCGGATATGTGCCTTCGCCAGAATGTCTGCCATGCCAGGGCATAGGATACCAGTCCTCTCGGTTGGGTCAAGGTTTGGGGTGTGGGGTCTAGGGTTTAGGGGTCTAGGGGGCTAGGAGTCTAGGGTCTAAGGTTTCGAATGCGCGAAACCTTAGACCCCAAACCCCAAACCCTAGACCCTAGACCCTATGCTGCGTGCTCTTCCGCCCTCGGCTCCGCAAGCGCTTCCGCGGTCTGCGTTCTCCGACGGCGACCGCCGATCTTGTTCGAGAAGTCGTCGAAGATCGTGTAGGAACACGGGATGACGAAGAGCGTCAAGAGTGTCGACAGCGTGATGCCGCCGATGATCGAGATGCCGATCGTTTCTCGGAACTCCGAACCGCGGCCGAGGGCCAAGGCAACCGGGAGGATGCCGAGGATGAGCGCGAGGGTCGTCATCAGGATCGGTCGAAGTCGCGTTGGACCCGCTTCCAAGATCGCGTCCCGCCGGTCATACCCACGTTCGCGCAAGGTGTTCGTGAAGTCAACCAACAGAATCGCGTTCTTACCAACCAATCCAACCAGGGTGATGAGACCGATAAAGCCAATAATGTTCAGAGTTTTGTCCGTGATCATCAAGGCAAGCAGAGCTCCGACCATCGCCTGCGGCTGGGCCATCTGAATGATGAGCGGGTACAGCAGGTTGTTGAAAAGAGACGCCAACAGCATGTAGACCAGGATCAAGCCGAGGCCCAGCGCGGTGAAGAGATAGATTCCCTCTCGCGCTTGGAAGTCAGCTTGGCCGAGCTTCTTCTGCTGAACGCCATCAGGGACGAGATTATTGTCCGCGATGTATTTGTCGATCGCCGTCTGAGCGTTTGTCGCAGCCTGGCCAGGCAGGAGGTCAGCCGTGAGCCGGACTTCCTCAGCGCGGTCACGGCGCTCGATCTTATCGACGCCGACGCCCTGAACGATGCTCGCGACCTGCGGCACGTATACCGGGCTCCCCTGATTGAACGAGATCGGGACTTGCCGAACTACGGCGGGGTCGTTGCGATCATCGTAATCCATCATTACGCGGATGTCGTATTCCCGGCCGGAGACTCGGAACTTGGTGTCCCGGTTTCCTTCATAGAGAATCCGCATCGTGGTTGCGAGATCGGCGACGCTCAAGTTCGCATCGGCCAGCTTTTCGCGATCCGGAATCGCTCGAAGCTCCGGCTTGCCGGGCTTGGACGAAATGTCCGGGTTGATGACGCCGGGCACGGCACCGTTTTGGAGCTTCAAACGAATGTTGTCGACAGTTCGAACCAAGAGGTCGCGATCGTCGCCCGAGAACGACATCTGGATCGGAGGTCCGAATCCAACGCCCGCCGCGGCGGAGACGAGGACACGCGCACCGGCAATATGACCGATCTTCTCGGTCAACTGAGCGGCTACATCGGTGTCAGCAACACGTCGCTCACCCTGCCGGTCGATCGGCGAATACTTATCCCTCAGTGTCACGGTCACCGAAGCTCGGTTCGAGCCCGAACTCGCTACCCCGAAGCCGCCTTGGGCCCCACCGGAAGAGCCAACGGTGGCCAAGACATACTTCGTATCCGGATGCTGGCGACAGGTCTCCTCGACACTTTGAACAACCTTTTCGGTTTCACTGAGGCTCGATCCCGGGGGCAACTCGACTGAGATAGTTACTTGACCGCCATCACTAGGCGGGAAGAAGCCACCCTTGAAAATGGCTTCACCCTTATAAGCCACCCAGCCTTGTCCAACTGCAGCGGAGAGGGGGAAGATGACGCCAAAGAGCAAGCCGTAGAGAATGTACTTCGGCTTCCAATAGCCACGCAATCCGTTGACGACGAACGTGATCAGGCCGATCACGATCGAAACGAACAGCAGGCTCATGCCGACCTTGGCACCCGCGAAGCTTCCAGCAATCACCATCACGATGGCGACAAGGGCGATATTGCCAGCGATGAAAACGAACCATCGATGATTGAGCGCCCAACCGAGGCCACGACCGTAAGCGGCGGACAGCTTTGCGAACCGTCGCTCGAACCAGCCGGCGAAGCCCTTGTCGAAGTGCTCCACGTTCTCACCCTTGCGATACCAGCGGGCGGCCAACATCGGAGTAATCGTGAACGAGACGAAAAGCGAGATGATAACCGCAACCGCGAAGCCAATGCCGAGCGGGCGGAAGAACTGGCCGACGATACCGCCCATGTTTCCGATCGGAAGGAAGACGACAACGTCCGCAAGTGTAATGGCAATAGCGGCCAAACCAATCTCGGCGCGTCCGTTTAGGGCCGCTTCCCGCGGATCCTCTCCCTTCTGCAAGTGTCGGAAAATGTTCTCCAAGACGACGATCGCGTCGTCCACGAGGACACCAACCGCCAGCGAAAGAGCGAGCATTGAGAGGTTGTTGATCGTGAATCCGAACAGCTTCATCACGATAAAGGTCGCGAAGATACAGATCGGAATGGCGATCGCGACGATGAGCATCCCGCGGAAGTTGTGCAGGAAGATGTAAACGATCAGCGCAACGAGGAAGATGCCGAAGAACAGCGAGAAGTTCAAGTCCGCGATCGACTCGGAAATCAGCGTCGCCTGGTTGAAGGTGACCTGAATGTCGACGTCGTACTTGTACTTGATCTCCTCGAACAGGGTCAGAGGAATCTTCTTCGCGACCTTGTCGGCGATAACCTGGTCGGACACCGTTGGCGGATGAACGCCGCCCATGAGCGTCTTCGCGATTTCGACGGCGTTACCTTCACGAGTCTTCTGAATGACCAGAACGACCGAGTCGGCACCGTTGAGCCGGGTGTAGGAAGTCCGCTCTTGGCTTCCATCGACCACTTCGGCGATTTCGCTTAGACGGATGTTCTTCGTCTTCGCCATCGGATTTTGAGGATCCGACACGCTGATGATCGTGTTCTTGACATCATCTAAGCTCTTGTATTCGCCGAGGACACGAACCGCGTATTCCTTGTCTTTGTCCACCAAACGGCCGCTCGGCACGTTGAGCGTCGAGGTCTGGACAGCGCGCTGAACCTGGGCGATGCCGATGCCGTAAGCGAGCAGCGCGTCCTTCTTGAGAAGAACTTGAATTTCGCGAACTTCGCCGCCCTGAACGCCAACGCTGGCGATGCCGGCGGTTTGGGCGAAGCGGTCCTTGAGCTTATCCTCCGCGATATCGCGAAGATCGCGGTTCGAGTGGGTCTTGCTGCTGAGGGCCAAGAAGAGAACGGGCGTGCTCGATGAGTCCGCCTTGGAAATCGTGGGTTTTTCGACGCCAGTGGGCAGCGTGCCCACGATCAAGTCGACTTTGCCACGGGCGTCGTTTAGGGCGACGTCCATGTTCGTGCCAATCTCGAAGTTGGCGACGACGATCGAGATGCCTTCCTGCGAAGTGCTGGTGACTTCGCGGATGCCGTTTACGCCGGACATCGCTTCCTCGATCTTCTTTGAGATGAGGGTGTTGACCTCGTCGGGGCCGGCGCCGGGATAGACGGTCGAAACCGAGATCACGCCGAACTGCACTTCCGGGTTCTGCTCGACGCGCATGCTGTTGTACGACATGAAGCCGAGCAGCATCGCAGCCAGCATCAGCATCAGCATGAAGACGGGCCGGTTGATGGCGAGCTTAGTTAAGCCCATTTACTTCCCCTGCTCCGGCTTAGCCTTCTCGAGCCGGATCGCACTGCCGTCGTCCAAGTCGTTTTGACCCCGGACTACGATCTCGTCGCCGGGCAAGACACTGCTCACTTGGCTATGTCCGTTCGTCGTGAGCCCCGGCTTCACTTCGACGAGCTTGGCCTTGTCGCCCTTGCGAACGAACAGGATCGATTTGTCGCCTCTCTTGATGATCGAAGCGGTTGGCACGACCGTCGCATCATTGACAGTTCGAAGCGTGACTTCGCCACGAGCGAACATTCCCGGCCGGATGTCCGATGTCGTCTGAATCTGGACTCGGGCTCGGAAAAGGCGTCCGACATTGGACGCCGACGGGCTGACCGCGACGACGGATCCGATCAGGGTCCGGTCGGCCAATCCCTCGATCGTTACCGTTACCGGGCTGCCGATCTTGATCTGCGACAGAAGATTGGCCGGAAACTCTCCTTCGAAATAGGTTCCGGAGGCCCCAATGATGCGAGCGATCGGCGTGCCGCCGGCCACAACTGTACCGGGCTGAATCGGCTTGCCGGACACTCGGCCGGTGAACGGTGCGCGGACTCTCAAATCCTCGAGCCCCTGACGAGCCAAGTTCAGCGTCGCCATCGCCCCCTGCAGAGTCGCTCGGGCGGCGGCGACTTGGTCGACCAGAATGACGTCTAAGTTCTTGCTTGCCTGAGCGGTTTTGACCCCCTCTTCGGCTTGGCGAACTTGCTCCCGGGCCGATTCGATGTCTTCGGAGCGGCTGCCGGCTTGAGCCAAGCTCACTTGCTGGAGCGCTTGCTCGTACTGCGAGAGAGCGGCTTGATACGCATTCTCTGCCTGCTCATAACGCTGCTGGCTGCTGGCACCCTCTTGGAAAAGCTTGAGTTGACGATCGCGCTCACGCTTCGCGGTTTCCAGGTTGGACTTCGCGCCATTTGCCGCCGCTTGAGCTTGATTCTTTTCTTCGGGTCGTGCCCCGGCTATTGCCTTGGCGAGTTGAGACCTCGCTCCCCGTAGCTGTGCCTGCGCTTGCGCGACGGCAGCGGAGGTGCGCTGGGGAGTGACCCGAGCGTTCGCAATCGCCTGATTCAGTTGACTTCGCGCTCCGTTCACTTGGGCTTGCGCCTGCTGAATTTGAATGTTCTGATTCGATGAATCGAGAACGGCAATAACTTGGCCCGCGGAGACGCTATCGCCGTCTCGGACGAGGACGGAGATGATCTTGCCGGGCAGCTTGGCACCGACGGATGCATCGTCCGATGTGGTGACCTCACCGGTAATCGGCAGCGTTTCGGTCAGAGTTTTCGAAATTGCAGGCTCAACGGCGACTTCCTTGGTCTGATCCGTAACGATCGCTTGGGTTCGCTTGGCCTGTTGTTGAGCAGCGCGATTCACGCAACCGCCCGATACGACGACTGCCATCGCAGCTATAAGCAGAGTCTTCCAGTTCAATTTATTTTTCCGCCCTCCATGAGCGTTCCGCCAACAGCCCGTTCCAAGTCGGCTAAGGCGCGTAGATAGTCGTACTGAGCCAAGACGAGGTTGTTCTTAGCCCTCGTCAGCTCCGTTCCGGCATTGGCGACTTCGAGCGGGATACCCTCACCCGACGAGAATCGCAAAGTCTGTAGTCGATAGGTTTCTTCCGCGAGTTCGACCGCCTTTTTGGCGACGGTCAGTCGCGAATCCGCATTCGTCAGATTCGTCTTCGCTTGGCGAACTTCCAAGGAAATCCCGAGCGTGAGTTGCTCGCGTTGAATCTTCGCTTGAACCTCGTCTTGACGAGCTTGCTTTACACGAGCCCGGGTGACTCCGGAATCGAAAATGGGCCAGCTTACGGCGAGGACGCCAACCGTAGAGCCGCTAGAGGCTCCAAATCCGGTCTGGCCGAAGGTTCGTGAATGGTTCAGGCTCAGGTTCAAACTCGGCAGGTTGCCGCGCTCTTCCGCTTCGCGGATGAAGGCGAGAAGATCGATCTGGAGGAGATTGGACTTGAGCTCGGCCCGGGTTACCTCGGCTTGCTTGACCAGTTCCTCGTCGCTCAGCTTTGCTGGTTGCCAAAACGTCGCGGGTTCGGCATCGAATGGAGTCTCGATCGGACGCCCCAGGGCGTTGTTCAGCAGATTCTTCGCCAGTTGGACGTTGCCTTGGGCTTGAACAAGGGTGTTTTCCGATTGGCGAAGCTGAGTTTCGAAGTTCAAGACATCGACTTTGGCGCGAGCGCCGGCCTGAAACTCCACCTGGACATTCTTGAGCCGTTCCGCAGCTCGATTCACATCTTCCTGAGCCACAACCTCTTGGGCTTCGGCTTGCAGGACCTGATAGTAGGCCCGCTTGACCGTCAGGTCGAGATCATTCGAGACAACTTGGCGAGCCAGGACTTGAATCTCTCGACTTAGGAAGGCGCCCCGAACAACCTTGCCCGTAACTCCAGCGATATCAAACGGCATACTGAATGAGAGCTTTGCGTCCTTGCTGTCGACGGGCCGTGTGACAACGGTGGTGCCGCCAAAGTCGGTGGTTTGAGCTTTATCAAACCGCGTGTAGCTGCCATCCAAGACGACCTTGGGTCCGAGGGCGCCCTTGGCTTCGTTGACCCTTTGTCGGGCTTTCTCAATGTTCGAATCGGCAATCTTCAGCGCAAAAGCCTTCTCGTGGGCGATACGCAACGCTTCATCGAGGGAGAGCTTCGGCGGCTCTTGGAGCACCATGAAGAGCGCCGTTAAGTTTAGAATCGCAATCAATGCGGGTCCTCCGTGGTCGCGTTCTGGGCTATCTCTAGCGTCTTTTGAATCTCATCCATAAACTCACGAACCGATTCTAATCGAAAAATTACGAGACCTTGATGGATGGGGTGCTGAAGGACTAGTAGTTTTTCGCCCGGTTGCAGATTTAGGGCCGCGCGGGCCTCGGCGGGGATGACGATCTGACCCCGCTCGCCGACAGTGACGGCTCCGTAGAAAGGCATCTTTTCACAGCCCACGATTAATCACCCGTTGCATGTTTTTCATACATGAATGTTAGCACGTACAAAAAAGACCCGGCTGAGCTTCCCAGAATTCTGGGACTTTCGCCGGGTCCATCAGGGTGATCAGGCCCTATTTAACTTGGCTTGCTTCGACAATCTGGGTGAGAATCTTCTCGCTCAGAGTGTCCTTCGGATCCTGGGGCCAGCCTTGCCAGCGCACGACTCCATCCGGGCTGATGACGATGCAGTGGGGAATGCCCTGGACATCGAGGTCCTTCTTCATGCGGCCCTTGGTGTCGATCGCCATAGGATAAGCGACCTTGGTCTTGCCCATGAACTCCTTGACGGTTTCCGCTTTTTCGTCGCTCACGCCGATGAACACGACCTTGTCCTTAAACTTTGCCGCCCAGCCGTTCATCTCGGGGATAAGTTCGCGGCAGGGAGGGCACCAGGTCGCCCAGAAATCGATAACCACGACTTTGCCTTTGGTGTCGGGAGCCTTGCCGCTCAGCCATTGCTCGACCACGAACTCTGGAGCCTTCAGCCCACGGAAATCGTTCTTTGCGTAGAGGTTCTTATCCTTGACGTACGTCGGATAGTCGTTTGTGGGCGAGGCTGCGATCAAGGCCGCTCCACATGCCAAGAGGAGGATAGTTCGTCTCATAACATCTATTCTAAACCCATTCCGTCGCATAAATGAGCGACTCGGTCCAAATACGCCTGGAACGGTAACATCCCAATTCTTGTAGTTAGCTTCAAGCGGTGTCGGAGGTCAGGTTTGTCAGAAGGCGAATTGGCGCGCGTCGAGCGCATTAGGGATGTGTATCAAGGCCTCTTTAACGAGGTCCACAAGGTCATTGTCGGGCAGAACGACGTCGTGCAGTTTCTTGTCTGCGCGATGATGGCGCGGGGGCATTGCCTCCTCATCGGTGTGCCCGGCCTGGCAAAAACCTTGCTTGTCAAGACTCTGGCCCAGACCATGAACTGGGATTTCAAGCGCATCCAGTTCACGCCAGACCTCATGCCCAGCGACATCGTGGGCACCGAAATCCTCGATCTCGACCAGCAGTCCGGTTCTCGAAGTCTCCGCTTCGTGCCGGGACCTATCTTCGCGAACCTGATTCTCGCCGATGAAATCAACCGAACGCCGCCGAAGACGCAGAGCGCGCTCCTCGAAGCGATGCAAGAATATTCGGTCACCGTCGCCGGCATGACTCGACCTATCGAAGCGCCGTTTTTCGTCGTGGCGACCCAGAACCCCATTGAGCAAGAAGGCACCTACCCTCTTCCCGAAGCCCAGCTCGACCGTTTCATGTTCTGTCTCCATGTGGGCTATCCCGACGCGGCCCAGGAAGAGCTGATCGCGGCGAGTACCACGACGAACGCCGTCCATGAGGCCAGTCCGAAATTCACGAAGGAGGAATTGGTTGAAATCCAGCGCTTCGTGCGTGAGATCCCGGTTTCCGACCATGTTGTGAAATACGCCGTCGCCCTCGCACGGGCTAGTCGGCCCCAAACTCCAGAGGCTCCGGAACTGGTTAAGAAGTATGCGCAGTGGGGGGCCGGTCCTCGCGCCGCTCAATATCTGCTTCTTGGTGCCAAAGCCTTGGCCGCAACGGAAGGGAAGCCGACGCCGTCCACGAACGATATACGGAAGTTAGCCCCGATCGTTCTGCGGCACCGAATCATCCCGAACTATGCGGCCGTGGCCGATAACGTGACCTCGGCCGATTTGGTCGACGATCTCGTCAAGAACGTGCGCGAGCCATCTTATGCCGGAAAGCCCTAAGCCGCCTCCGATTCTCCGACCGCCGCCACGAATCGTGCCGCCTCCGCACATCAAGTCGGTTCCCATTCCCGCGCCCGCACCTCCCCCGTCCCAGCGATTTCTTCATCCGAAGGAGCTTAAGCGACTGCACAACTTCCAGTTCGCGGCCAAACTCGTGGTCGAAGGATTCTTCCAAGGCAAGCACCGGTCCCCCTATTACGACTTTTCGTCCGAGTTCGCCGACTACAGGCCGTACACTCCGGGCGACGAGATTCGGGCCATCGATTGGCGAGCTTTTGCCCGCACCGACCGGTTCTATATCAAGCTCTTCCGCAAAGAGACGGATATGAACTGCGTGGTCGTCGTGGACAAGAGCAACTCGATGGCTTTTCGAGGCGATTGTCCGGTCACCAAGTTGGAATATGCAAGCTATCTGGCCGCCGCCCTTAGCTATCTATTGATCAAGCAGGGCGACAAGGCTGGACTTGCCCTTTGCGGCGAAAAACTGGAAACGTACATCCCGCCCGGCGGGACGACTCAAGCGCTCCAAAGGATATTGGTTTCCCTTGAGCGTGCTCGACCGGGCGGTACGACAAAGTTGGCGTCCGTCCTTCGGACTCTCTTCGGCATCGTTAAGCGGAAGGGCTTACTCGTCGTCGTGTCCGACTTTCTGGACGATACCGACGAAGTCTTCTCCGCCCTCAACATGTTCGCCCACAAAGGGTTTTCAATCCTGCTCTTCCACACCCTGAGCGACGATGAGATCCAGCTTCCCGCTACCGCGAATGCTCTCTTCAAAGATTCCGAATCGGACATGACGATCGCCGCCGAGCCTGACGCGATCCGTGAGGCCTATCAAGAAGAGATGCGAGCGTTCTTGGCCGATGTCGAGAACAAAGCCAAGGCGAGACGAATGAACTATGTCCTCGCCACGACGAATGAACCTTTTAACAAGGCTCTTGAAGCCTTTATGACGAGCCGCCGAGGATAAGAATGCTGAATGTGCTGAACGCGGGATTTACGCCATGGCTGATCGCCATCGCGCTCCCCGTCGCCATCCACCTCCTCACTCGTCGAACGCGGCGCAAGATGGAGTTGCCTACCGTGCGGTTTCTCCAGAAGACTCTGGCGAATCAGAGCCAAGTCTGGAAGATGCGGCACTGGATCACGCTCCTCCTGCGAACGCTTGCGATCGCCGCCCTGATCTGCGCCTTCATGAAGCCATCTTGGGTTTCTGCCCTGATGGCCGGGTCTGGCGAACGCGCAGGGGTAGTCGTCGTTCTCGATATCAGCGAGAGCTTGAACTATACGGCGGGTGGGCTCAGCACCTTCGCGAAAGCGAAGAGTCAGGCCGTCGAGATTCTGGAGGGATTGAAGGATGGGGACCGGGCCAACCTCGTCCTTTGTGGCGCATCGCCGTCTCTTGTCGCCGAGAAACCGACCGAAGACTTGGCGTCGCTGGTTCTCGCGGCGCGCGCGGCCCAACCGACGGAGGAACGGGCCGATGGAGCGGGGGCGATAGGGCTTGCCGTCGAGCAGCTCTCGAAGATGAACACGAAGGTTCGACGAATCTTCATCGTTTCAGATTTCCAGCGCACAAACTGGTCGGACGTTCGCTTCGAAACTGTGACGCCCAGCACCGGCATCGTTTTCAGCAGCGTCGATTCCGATCGACGGGAAAACCTGGGCATCACAAGCTTGCAATCCAAGCCGGCGACACCGCGGGTCGGTGAACCGACGACGATTCAAGCCGAAGTATTCAACTCGTCGGCAACCGCTCGCTCCGTTCTCGTCTCACTCAAACTCAGCGATGGCCGGAGTTACGCTGAAAGTGCGACGGCGGGTCCTCAATCCAGCGCGAACGTCAGCTTCCCCCTCATTTTCGAGCGTGCCGAGCGAGTTGAACTGACCGCGTCCATTCCCGCCGACAACCTGACCGGCGACAACGTGCGGCATGCGGTGGTCGATCTGCAGCAAATGGCCACCGTCTTGTTGATTACCGAAGAGGACATCGACGCACCGACGACAGCTTCCTTCTACTTTGACCGGGCCCTGCACCCGGACCTCTCCTCCAGCGCGGGCTTCCGGGTTGTTCCCGTCAAGCCGCGCGAGCTGAACAATCCCGTGCTCAATGCTGCCGATGCCGTCATCGTTTGCAATACGCCCACAATGCCGCCCCAACAGTACGAAGCCCTTGCGCGTTATGTCACGGGCGGCGGAAATCTCATGTGGGTGCTATACGGTGATCGACTCGCCGAGCATCTCGCCGGTTTTGGGGCGAAGCTACCGAAGGCGGAGCCGCTGCCCTTCAAGCTCGAGGGCATCGCCAACCTCGAAGCCCAAGCAAAAGGATATGTGACCCTGTCCGAGGCCCGCTATGAGAGCCGACTGCTAAAAGCTTTCCGAGATTCCGCGGCGAAGGCATTGAGTGCGCCTAAGTTCAAGAAGGTTTACATCACTACCGAGGTCGCGCAACGGGGCGAAGTTCTGTTGAAGTTCGAGGATGGTACCGCGGCGGCAGTGAGAACCGGCCAAGGCTCCGGCAATCTACTTCTCCTGAATATGTCCCCTGCCCCGGGTTGGAGCGACCTTGGCCGCCAAGAAATCTTCGTCCCCTTGCTTCACGAGTTCATGAAGGGCATCCTTTTGAAGGACGTGGGCCAGCGGGAAGCATTCCCCGGCACGGCCGCGGGAGCAACCGTCGTACCGACGAATTTGGCCCTCACATGCATCGGTCCCGACCAGAAGGCGGTCGCGGTAACTCAGGACAAGTCGACGGGTTCAGTCGTCATCGAACGAACCCGCGGCCCCGGCTTTTATCGACTGGCCGCGGGCGGCTCCTCGGTAGCGACAATCCCGGTGAACCCTCACGCCGATGAGTCCGATCTCCGCGGGATCGATCCGCGCGACCTTGAGTCCAAGCGCCAGAAGCAGGTTTCGGTGTTGGCCGGAGCATCCGGCGGAGTGGACTTGACCACCGTTCGTAAAGGTGTCGAAATCTGGCCCTACTTGATCCTCGCCAGTCTGTTCTGCCTGCTCATCGAGCAAGTGGTGCGGCGAGTCGGTCCCAAGCCGGTTCGGAGGACGCAATGATCCAGTTCAACTCGATCTTGCCCGTCTTCCAAGCCGTCGCCCTCGTTGTGATCTTGGCCCTGATCGGTGCCTGGATGTATCACAAGGAACAGCGTGGACGAGCGGGCAAATTCCTGACCACTGTCCGAATCGTGGCCCTGACCATCACCGGCCTTCTTATCCTCAATCCGGTCATGGTCGAGAGTGCTCCAAAGGACGCCGCGAAGCCCGCTCTTCTGGTCTTGATCGACGATTCGCACAGCATGGCCGTGCTTGATGTGGGCGGCAAAGCTCGGCTCCAAGCCGCCATCGACGCCGTATTCGAGGATCGCACTCAAGCGGCCCTTTCAAAAACCTTCACTCCGACCTTTTTCGCATTCAACCGCGATGCAATCCGCCAAGATGCCGCCACTTTTGCGAAGACCGCCAAAGCCGAGGGGGCGGCTACGTTCATCGGCGGCAGCCTCTCGGGGGCACTCGGTTCGGGAGGCACAAACCGAACCGGGGCGGTGCTCATCGTGAGCGACGGGCGGGACAACGGCGACATCGCCGCCGCCGAAGTTGCCCGTCAGTCGAAGCTCCGTGGCTACCCGGTCTACACGGTCTGCGTAGGCAAAGAGACGAAGACGAAAGATCTATCCGTCATGATGAACCGGCCGCAGGTCTTCACCTCGCCCAATCAGGAAGTCGCCTTGGTCGCCGATATCGCGAGCAGCGGATTCTCCGATGTGCCGGTCACGGTCGAGCTTCAGCGCGAATCGACGGTGGTGTCCAGCAAAACGGTGACCGTCCACGCTGGCAGCCACGCCGAGGTTTCCTTCGATACCAAAGAAGCGGCTAAGGGCACCTACCGCTATACGGTCGCCGTCCGCCCCCTTGGCGGGGAAGTTACGAGCGCGAATAACAAGGCTTCGAGCCTGCTGACCGTCGGCAATGCGACGACGCGTGTTCTCGTCTTGGAGGGCCATCCCACCTGGGATGCGAAGTTCATGATCCAGGCGATGCGCTCGGATCCGAGCGTAACCGTCGATACCATTTTCAAACTCACCGATAGCCGAACATTTGCCGTCCAAGGGGCCGAGCCAACCACTGACCCAAGCGCACCGCCCCGCGAAGACATTCAAGTCCCGAAAACCCGGGCCGATTTCGCCAAGTACGACGTCGTCGTCATAGGGAAGGGCTTCGAAGAGTTCTTCGTCCAGGCGACGGTTAAGGAACTGGAAGAATATGTCGCCGAAGATGGCGGACATCTCATCTTTCTGCGCGGTGCCGCCTCGGAGCGGGCCGAGACCCTGGCGTCCCTAGAGCCGATCACTTGGGGCGACGACGAGATTCGCGATTTCCGCATGAAGGTCACCGAAGAGGGGGCGTCGAATCCCGCCTTCGGCTTCGGTGGAGTGGGCAAGCCGGATATGGTGGTCAACAGACTCCCCACGCTCGTGGCCGCAACCCGAGTAGCGAAGGAGAAGGCCCTGACCGTCGTGCTCGCTCGCGCTACCGGCGAGAAGAACTCCGATGAACCGAATAAGGAGATGGCGTTGATCGCCTACCAGCGATACGGCGACGGGCTCGTGATGTCATTGATCGGGAACGGCCTCTGGCGCTGGGCTCTGCTTCCTCCGAATCTAGGGGAATATACGAAGTGCTACAACGACTTCTGGACGCAAATGGTGCGCTGGATGGTCAATCAGAGTGACTTCCTGCCCGGTCAGAATCTCTCGCTCCGAACCGATCACTTTGCATACGCTCCCGGCGAAGCCGTGAATCTTATGCTCTACACGCGGGGCGGCAATGTGAGCACCGTGCCGCCGATAACCATTACCGGTCCCAGCGGCGCAAAGGAAACATTGGCCATGAGCAAAGGTGCCGGCAAGCAAGCCGACTTTATCGGCACATTTCGGCCCCGCCGGCCAGGTGAGTACATCGCGACGATGACAAAGCCCGGAACACGCGGGGGAACGGTTACTGCCCCCTTCAGTGTCTATGAGCGTAAGCAGGAAGATATGAACACCTCGGCCGATCCTGGATTGATGGCCCAAATCGCCCAGGCGGGCGGAGGAAAAATGCTGGATTTGAACGAGATCGCCGAACTGCCCCGTCTCGTGGATGAGGCCCAATCCGCGGGGACGAAGAAGCCGGAACCGAAGTCACTTTGGGATCGATGGGAGGTTCTCGCAACCATCCTTGGACTTTTGGGCGTCGAATGGATTGTAAGGCGTCGAATGGGGTTGATATGAGTCAGGTTGTTTCCGCCGGATTGAAGGGCGCACTCGACCGCGCGATCGGTATCGTGCGGCACACTACCGTGCGTCAAGCTTGGTTCGAGTTGGGCTGGCAGTGGCTCACCGCCCTCGCAACCTTCCTGATTTTGGATCTCCTTTTCGGGCTTCCCGTTTGGTTACGGTGGGTTGGCTTGATCGGCATGATCGCATTTCCGATCTATGCCATTCTTGACCTCCGCCGACGGTCTCGTGGCCACGTAGTGGCCGACGATCAAGCGGCGCGCCTCGTGGAAGAGGGCCATCCTGAGCTAGACAACGCCCTCATCAATGCCGTGCAATTCGGTCGAGTGCTCGAAAGCTCGCCCGGTATGCAGGGCGATTTGATGCGGCGCGAAATCGAACGGGCCGAGCAAGCGGCTGCACGAACTCCGATCGAAGAGTCGATCGATCGTTCGGGAGAGAAGCGCGCACGCCGGCTTTTCGCCGGTGCCGGGTTCGCATGGGTCGTCGGCACGATCGCCTTCTCCGGGGTTGTCTTCACCATCCTGCCGCGCATGTTCGCGCCGTGGATGGACGACGTCACCCCGCCATTCAGCCTCACCAAGATTTCTCTGAACCCGCCGGGCTCGACCGTCCGCTATGGCGGCTCGCTCGTCGTTTCCGTCGGTCTCAAAGGGCCTTATCCGGAGCAGATTACGCTTGGGACAAGCCCCAACAAACGAGAGTGGCGCAACCTCCAATTGGAAAGCACGGAACCGGGCAAGTACGCCTTGACTTTGACCGACCTCCGCGAAGACACTTGGATCGTCGCTCAAGGCGGCGGGGCGCGGAGCAGCCGATATCTCGTTCATGTCGTGAAACCGCCCATCGCGGAGTCGATGCAAGCCACTTACACTTACCCCGGCTATACGAAGCGTAAAGAATTCACCGAATCGGTCGGAAAGCGGGGTATTCACGGGCTGCGAGATACCAAAGTCGCTTTACAGATCGAAGCCAATCGGGAGCTTACTGGAGGCGAATTGGTCGTCGAGACCGACGAGGGCAAAGCCGCTAGCTTCATCCTCCAAGTCGACAAAAGCAACCCCAAAATGGCGGTTGCTTCCTTCCCGATCACGGGAGCGGGCAAGTTCCGGATCGCTCTGGCGTCCGAAGACTCTCAAGTGAACTCCGATGCCGCGCAGGGCAAGATCGTCATGGAGCGCGATCAGCACCCGAACGTTTGGTTTAACGAGCCGGCCGCGGAGATCGTGGTTACGCCGAATATGCAAGTCGCTCTGGGTATCGAGGCGGACGACGATATCGGTGTCCAGAAACTGGATCTTCACCGCGTGATCAATGGCATCGCCGACGATAACTCAAGCGTGTATGAGGGTGCGGGTCTGAAGAAGGTCGATGGCCAAGTCGTCATGGATCTGGCCGATCTCGGCCTGCGACCGGGTGATGAGATCACGTATTACGCCGAAGCCTTCGACAGCGACCCCGGTCATCCGAACTACGCTCAAAGCGAGTCGCAGAAGATCAAGGTCATCAGCGAAGAAGAGTACCAAGAGCTTCTCAAGCAGCAGCGAGACGAGAAAAGGCTCGCCGAGGAAATCCGCAATATCGAGGATGCCATCGGAAGTCTCGCCGAGCGGCAGCAGGAACTGGCCGAGAAGATGGACAAGCTGCAGAAGCAGTTGGCCAAGGATCCGAATAACGCCGAGCTAAAGAAGCAAATGGAGCAGGCGAAAGCAGAGGAAAAGAAACTCCAGGAAGAGGCCAAGGCATTGGCCGAGAAGCTGAAGAAGTACGCCGAATCCCCTTCGTCCAGCGAAATCGAGAAGGCGGTAAAGGAAAAGGTCGCGGAAGCAGCCAAGAGACTCGAGAACACCGCCAATAAGGCGATGGAATCGGCGGCGAAAAACCCCAATCCGCAAGAAGCGGCCAAGGCGGCCCAACAAGCGGCCCAGGAGATGGGCAAGAACGCCGAACAAGCGAAGAAGGAAGTCGGCGAGTCGATCAAGAATGTCGAGAAGGCGGCCCCACTTTTCAATGACGTCGAGCGGTTCAAGCAACTTCTCGATCGTCAAGGGCAGGTGGTTCTTCAGGCCCGGCAGTTCCAAGAAACATCCCCGAACGACCCCGCCGCCAAGAGCAAAATGGAAGCCCTGCAGCAGGAGCAGAGGCGAATCGGGGAAGAACTGAAGCAGCTTCAAGACGATTTCCGACGGCACGCGGACGAAGCCCAAAAGGACTTCCCCAAAGCCGCCGAATCGGCGAGGAAGATAGCCGAGGAAATCGGCAAGCGCGAGATCCCATCGATCATGGATCAAGCCCAAGGCAACTATGAGCAAGAACAAGGCGCCCAAGGGTTCGCGAACTCTCAGAAGGCCCTCGAAGAAATGGAAGCCATGATGCAGAAGGCGGGCGAATGCCAGAGTAAGGGCAAGAGCGAACTTGATATCAAGCTTCAAGACTCCCTTGGAAAACCGGGGCTCGGTCAATCGCTTGGCGACTGCCTGAATCCTGGCATGGGACAGAACCCCGGTACAGGCTCCGGCAGCGGACCCGGGTCGGGAACGGGAGCCGGGGGCAGCATGGGCGGCTCATCGGGCACAAATGGTGCCCGACAATCTTCGCAAAATGGCCCCGTGGCCTATACAATGAATATGAAGAGCCCGAGCGGCAAACAAGGCACGAAGCGAAGTAACGCGCCACGTCCCGAAGGCGCTCCGGCGAGTCTTTCACCGGACAGCATCGAGAAGCTGCCAAACGGGGAACGCAAGCCGCCCAAAGCGACGGATGCTACCGCAAAAGGCTATCCCGCGGAATACAAGAAGATGATCAAGGACTACTTCGTCTCCGTGACGAAGGAGCGAAAGAAATGAAAAGGCGAATCATGATTCTGGCCGGCGTCACCGCCGCTATCCTGGCCGTTGGCCAGAACTGGTCCAAAGGCGCGGCAGTCGCCGAAGGAGATCAGGTGCGGTGCGCGAACCTGACCTATGCGGGCAACAAGACCAGCGTTTGTTATAGCGACCGGTTCCTCGTTCGCATGCGCCAAGAAACCAAGATCAACACCGCGCCCAAGTTCAGCAAGGCTCACCTGGGCAAAGAAGACCTCTTTCAGTTTCCGTTCTCGATCATGACGGGTGAGGGCGGCTTCACTCTGACTCCGCAAGAGCGGATCAACATGAAGCACTACGTCACGAATGGCGGCTTTCTCGTGGCCTCCGCCGGGTGCTCCGATCCGGATTGGACACGCTCATTCCGAAATGAGATGAACAAGGTGTTTCCGGGCAACAAAATGAAGGTGATCCCGCTATCCCACCCGATTTACCGCACGGTCTACAAGGTCGATTCCACGAATACGATTCACGACAAACGCGGCGCGAATTTGGAGGGTCTCTTCTACAAGGATCGCATCGTACTGGTGTTCTCTCCCGATGGCCTCAATGACACATCCCACGCCGAGAACTGCTGTTGCTGCGGCGGCGACGAGATCGCCCAAAGCGAGTACATGAATGTCAATATCCTCGCCTACGCGCTCCTCAATTAAGGCCCTCGGTCTGTTCGCAGTCGCGATCACCCTCTTCATGATCGGGTGTACGTCCGCGCCTGAGCGTCTCACATTCTTCATCACCGGCGATAGCCGGGGCTATCTGGAGCCTTGCGGCTGTCGCCGCGACCAAGCGGGCGGATTGCCCGGTCGGCAGCGAGAGATCGCGGTCGTGCCGCAAAAGTCTCGATTGGTCTTCGATGTCGGCAATATGACGGCCGGCACGCGAGACTACGAGATGCTGAAGATGAAGTACATGCTCGATGGCATGGCGGTCATCGGCTACGACGCGGTGAACCTGGGCCAAAAGGAAGCGGAACTCGATATCGAGCAACTTCAGACCGTGCTTGGCCGGTCGAAACTGCCTTTCGTCTCCGCGAATCTGGTTTCGGCCAAGACAGGCGAGCCGATCACGAACCGCTACCGTATCGTCAATAAAGGCAAAGCCCGGATCGGCGTGATCGGGGTGACGACGATCGCCGACGAAGATCGGGGCCCGGGCATCAAGGTCCGCCCGCCACTAGAAGCTTTGGCCGAGGTCATACCCGAAGTCGACAAGCAGTGCGATTACTTGGTCGTTCTCGCCTTCGCGAACGACGAGATGATTCGCGAGATCGCCTCCAAATTTCATGAAGTCGACGCCGTCTTCGGCGGCGACGTCGCCCAGCCTTCCGGCTCGGTTCAGACGATCAATCGCGCCAGCATCTTCAACGTAACCGATAAAGGCAAAGTGATCGCCCGTTTGGACATGGCCCGCAGTGGGGACACCTACCGAGTGGACTCGGCCAAGGCGATCAAGATCAAAGCCGATAAGATATCGGCCTCAAAAGGCATCGGTGACCTTCTGGCGAGCTTCAAGAATGAGCTTCGCGAGAAGCGCTATGAACTCGCGTCAGTCGAAGGAATGGAGCGGATCGAAGCGACGGAAGGCACCGCGAACGAGTTCGTTGGTGACAAAGCTTGTGTTTCCTGCCATGCGGATGCGGACACGGTCTGGCACAAGACCGGACATGCTCACGCCTATGCGACGCTCGTCAAAGCGAAAAGCGAATACGACCCCGACTGTCTACGATGCCACACCGTTGGCTACGGACTCAGCAGCGGCTTCATCGATATGGCGAAGACGCCCAACTTGGCGAACGTCCAGTGCGAGAACTGCCATGGCCGCGGCAAAGATCACATCACCAGCCAAAGCAAAACCGACCTAAAGCCGGTGACGGCCGCCACGTGCATCAAATGCCATGACGAAGAGAACAGTGAGAACTTTATCTATGCACCCTTCTGGAAGAAAATCGCTCATTAGCCTCCTCCTGTTGTTGCTGGTCTGCTTTGCACCGGCGGACGTAAAGTGGCAGAAGACTTATGCCGCTGCGGCAAAGCTGGCGAAGCAGACGGGGAAGCCGATCTTGATCGACTTCTCCGCTGATTGGTGTGGGCCTTGCAAGCTGCTGGAGTCGGACGTGTTTCCCAAGGCCAAAGTGCAGGCGCTCTTGGGGCGCGTGATCCCGCTTCGGCTGGATGTCGACACGAATCCGCCCGAGGCGACCAAGTATCAGGTCAGCAGCATCCCACGCCTGATTCTCATTTCCCCGAACGCGGGGCAGGTTCTATGGGACGCGACCGGATTTCGGGATGCGGATTCCTTTGCGAGCGAACTCGCCGAGGCGCTCGGCGTGAAAAATGGGGGACCGGCGAAGTCCTTTGTCGCCAATCCGGCCGCCGAACAAGTCCGCGTCGCCCTTGAGAAGGGCAGTTACCGCACCCTCGATCCGGCCGTGGCCGCGAAGGGCTTGAACCTGCTTGTCGAGGAACTCGGGGTCTACCAGGAATCCGACTTCAAGCCCGTCGCCGCTTTGATTCAAAAGGCGGGGACCGACGCCGTGCCCGCGCTGGTTCGCGGAATGGGTCACAAAACCCTCGCCGTACGGGTTGGGGCTTATCGAGTGATTCAAACCCTCGCCCCGAAAGACAAGCTCGCCGGCTTGAAGTTCAATCCATGGGGAGCTTCAAAAGATCGGGCTGCGCAGCTCGCCGCGTGGAAATCTCGGTTCATGACCTGAGCCGAACCTGCCGATAATCCCTTGGTGGCAAGTAAACTCGTTGGGTCTAAGGAAGGGCGGTAGGGCGTGAAAGAAGCAATCAAGGGAATTCTGTCAAAACTTGGCCGAGCGAGCATCGAGCCGACCATGGATCGACTGCTCATGGAGAAGCTGCCGGCGCCTTCGAGAGCCGATCAGATCATGATGATGCTGCGGCTCCGCGAGGCCACGGAAAAAGCCGGGAAGGGCTTCTCATTCGACGATATCGGGTTCAACACCTACTCGTCGACCTACGAAGACGGCATCCTGCTCTACATTTTTTCCTTGATCGGAATCACGAACCGCAAGTGCGTCGATATCGGCTGTGGCAAGATCCACGGTAGCAACGTCGCCAACCTGATCGTCAATCACGGCTTCACCGGCTTGCTCGTCGATGGCAGCAAGATGAACATCGACCTTGCTCGCGATTTCTATTCGCGCCACCAAGAGACACGTCTATTCGTGCCTCATCTACTGAACACGTTTATCACGGCGGAGAACATTAACGATCTTCTCCGCAAGCATGACCTGGAAGGTCCGATTGATCTGCTGTCGATTGATATCGACGGCCCAGACTATTGGATTTGGAAAGCGATCGAGGCCGTCGAGCCGCGGGTCGTGGTGGTCGAATACCAAGACCTTCTCGGCCCGGATCGGGCTTGGACCGTGCCCTATAAGCCCGATTTCAATAAGGATAGCTTCCCCGTCAACGCCAACGATGGCTACAACTACTGCGGAGCGTCCATTAGCGCCTTTAACAATCTCGCCAAGTCTCGTGGCTACCGACTCGTGGGCTGCAGCCGTGGCGGTTGGAACGCCTACTTCGTGAAGAACGGCCTTGCCGACCAATATCTACCCGAAGTGACCACCCAGAGTTGCTTCCGATACGCGTGGAACAAGAAGAGCATGGACGAGCGCTTCCCCCTCGTCAAAGACATGGAATGGGTCGAAGTCTAGGGCTCGATGTCGAGAGCCCAATCCGAATAGTCGGAATACAACTCGTCGGTTAGAATGAACCCTGCGGCTAGGTATACATCCATGACCTTTTGGTTATCAGGATGGATGATGAGCTTAATCCGGCGCGTGCCAGAGAAGCGAGAGACCGCGAACGTGCCGAGCTCTTCCAGGGCTTTGTGTGCTCTCTGCCCAATGCCCTTAGTCGATTATGGAGAGCCTGAGCCAACGCTCTTCCAACTCTGGCGTCGGGCGAGCGATGCGTGGGATTCTGGCCCAAATCTCACTTGATCAAAGGGCGAGGCAAGCCCATCGAGATGCTTAAAGGCATGGGCCGGTCGAAAGCATAGATGGATTATTTAGACAAAATCTAGACAATCTCTGGACAATCGTGGTATGATTACTGTATGTTCACTTTCGTAGTCGCATTTCCCATCCTCGCTGCCGCCCTCCTCCCCGGTCAAAGCGCCGTCCGAACTGAACTGGTCGACACTGAAAAATATTCCTTTGAAGTTCCGGCGGGTTGGTCGGTGGGAAAGGAGACGCCCTGGGGCGCCCGCGATATCACGCCCGCCGAAGGTAAGGGCAAGCTTGGCGCGATGACGGCGGGACCTTCCAAAGCCGGGTGGGATGAACTTTATCGCACCAGCCTATTTTTCATTCAGCGGGAGGAAAAGGGAACGGCGACGTCGTATCGCGTGGAGAAAACGAAGCTGGGCTACGAGAGTATCCGCTTCGAAGTTGCGGATGCGGATGGTTTTCAGAACCGGCGCTATGCGCTGCTGAAGGATTCAAAAGGGAACGCTCTTGCCCTCTCCGTCAAGATTCCGAACCGCAAACTTGAGAAGGAGTACACCGCAATCTTTCAGGGCATGATCGACACTGCCAAGATTAAGGGTTGATCGGTGCCAAAAGAAGTTCAACGAGACGCTGGTCAACGTTGGCGTGGAGTCCGTGTGTGGTTTCACTCTACGGCCGAGGCGCTGACAGTCCTGACTCCGTTCTCTTCGAAAGTTGAACTCGTGTTGGATGAATTGGCGTGACGGAATGGGGCGAGCATCACTTCAATTGAAGTTGGGCACGCCTACACGAGCGCACTTCGGGCACCGGTCATCAGGCGGATGATGAGTCGGATTTTCTCTACATGAGGGCGCGGTACTACGAGCCAACAGCTGGACGCTTTGTTAGCGAAGATCCAAGCCAGGACGGGACGAACTGGTACTCATACTGCTTGGGCAATCCGATATACTATGTTGATGCCAATGGACGAGACGCCGAAACGGAGGCCGCCGCTCAGGCTGCGAAGTACAAACTGTTCGCTGGCTTCATCGGCTTCATAGTCAAGGGTATCGGAGAGTTCAGTAAGGATTTCCAGGACGGCGGTTATTCCATCAAGAGAATCACACTCAAAACGGCCGCAGGTATTATTGGCGGATACGTAACGAGTTGGGCCATAACATTTACGATAGAGACATTAGCCATAGGTTTCGGTGCGATCAAAGCTTGTGGATTGGCCGCGATTGCAGTTCTTGGCATGTGCGCTTACAGCGTCCTCTTAATTTGGGTGCTGGATGCTATAGCTATGGGAGGGATGGATCACATAATAGATCAAATAGCTCCGGACCCCGATGGTGGAGGATTTCATTGGTAAAATTGGAAGACAAAATACTTCTGACAATGTGGGTACTAGCTGTTATTGGTCTATTATGTGATCCATCCC
>JBKJIP010000251.1:0-11838 GCA_046598515.1 Fimbriimonadaceae bacterium
CCGCCGGCGGCAAGAGTGACGCCTCGAAGGGCCAGCCCTTCACGCAAAGCCTCGCTTACAGCCGGGACAAGGGCCGAACCTTCACCAAGCTTCCGAATCCGATTCTCGGCCACATCGTGGCCGAGAACCGAGATCCGAAGGTCGCTTGGTATGAGCCGACCAAGCGGTGGGTGATGGCCCTCTATCTGGATCACGAAGAGTTTGCAATCTTCGTGTCCGACAATCTGCAGAACTGGACGCGAACTCAGAGGTTCTCCTTGCCCGGGGCGGCCGAATGCCCCGATTTCTTCGAGTTGCCCATCTCTGGATCGAAAGAGAAGAGGTGGGTATTTACGGGTGCGAACGGCCTTTACTGGGTCGGCACGTTCGACGGCAGGCAGTTCCTCCCGGAGAGTGAACCGCGCCACCTGGAGTTCGGCGGGAACAACTATGCCGTGCAGACCTACTACGGGCTGCCGAATGACCGCCGAGTACAGATCGGATGGATGCGCGGCGGCGGCTTCCCGGGCATGCTTTTCAACCAGCAGATGACTTTTCCTTGCGAACTGACGCTACGCAAAACAAAGGATGGTCTTCGGCTGTGCCGGTATCCCGTTAAGGAGATCGAGAGTCTTTGGGGGGAGCGGCAAGCCTTCGATGCGGGGGTGAAGAATCCGGTCACAGAGTGCTGTGACGTAGAGGTTGAGTTCGAAGCGGGTCGCGAAGCGACGACGCTTCGCGTGAACGAAGCGGACATCACCTACGATCCGATCACGAAAGTGTTAAGCGTTTTTGGGCGATCTGCCTACCTGGAGCCCGAGAACCGGAAGGTCAAGTTGAGGGTTTTGGCCGATCGCACGAGCATCGAGATTTTCGGCAATGGCGGGCGAGTTTCGCTAAGCGTCAGCCGCAACCGAGCAGCCACGTTCCAAGTCGCGATTGCCACGGCGGCGCGGAAGTCGGTCAAGGGCTGGGTTCGTGAAGTCCACTCGGCTTGGAAGTAGCCCGCCTATTCGACGTTCATTTCCGCAGCCCGCTGCGGTAGCCACGACCGGTAGTAAGGCGGTAGCTCGATGGGCGGCATGTTGAAGTCCGGGAACTGCTCCTTGAATCGGGCGCGACCGTCCTCGCTCGAATAATAACGGAAGGAAATCTCCATTTCTTCGTCCGTGCTGTACGAGCCGATCGGCGACCAATGGAAGGAGTAGTTTGGGTTGCCCCGAAAGACCATAGCGGGTTCGTCCAAGAAGTCCAAGACCTTGACGTAGAGTTCCCGGTCCGTAAGGTGGTCGGCCTCATCGATGTGAACACCGAGATTCCACAGACCCCAGATTAGTTCCGTGAGGGACTGGGTCAGTTCCTCATCGGAAAGGGTTTCGGCAAAGGGCGGCGTAAGACCGTCCTTTTCAAGTTCGAAGTACAGGGTCGTGCGGTCCTTACCCTTCAGGTATCGGTCGAGTTGTTCGAGGTATTCCGGCTTCCTATCCTCACCTTCATCCATATGCAGAATTTAGCCTATGTGTCTGCCTAGTGTCCAGCCGTCGAGAGGATTAGGACGCACGCCCCAAACGCGAGGACAACTAACGCGACGAACGTGCCAGCGATGATGAGCAGGACCTTCAGGACCGCCGGCATGCCTTGCCCCGTAGCTCGGAAGGTATGGCCGCACCGCGGGCAGTGCGCCGTCATCGGCATCACCGCTTGGCCGCAGTTGGGGCAACTGTGGTCGGTGCGCGGCGGCGGAACAGGCGGCGGAACCTCGCTCATGGTGCTTTGATCTTACTATGAAGGGCAACTGCCAAATGCCCAAAAGGCTCGGCGCTAAAGCTCGTTAACCAAACTCAACAAACAGCGCAGGAAGTGTCCGCCGGAGGGGTTCTTCAGGACCCCAAGCGGGCAGTTCCCGAGGCCCCCGAAGGGTCTCAACGTCGTCACAAACAGTCGATCTCGCTTCCGTCTGCCAGCGGCGAGAACGGGGGCTTCGCTATATGTCCGCACGTCGATCCGATTCATCAAGACTTCCCAATCATAGTCGGGCCAAGTCTGTTTGAGCCAAGCGGGATCGATCACCCGATCCGTTGTCATCGGCAGGAAACGCTCCCACGCTTCGCGGTAACCGATTGCGTCCCAGAAGGCGGCGTTGTGGAACTCGTAGGCCGATTCGCGCCAGAAAGGAGCGGCCGTTGTGCCTTCGTCCATCAGGACGACGACACCGCGGGCATGATCTGCCCGAGGTCGTGAAGACAGTATCAGCGCATCTTCGATCTCGGTAGCTTCCAATCCTGCGAAGAGGCCGGCGGGATCGTCCATTCGGGCACCGATGACGCCTTCCCACCCGGGCAAAACCCAGAACGGCCAAGTGTTCATCGTCTCCCCGAACTGAACCCGGAGGAGATACCCGCCGGGTTGGTCAGTGTCCCACGAAATTTCGCCCACTTCCGTGCTCCTCAGGGCGGGAATTGTCATTTCTTTCCCGCTCCCCTGGGCAACACGGCCCTTAGGTCGAGAGCTGCCTTGCCAGGAGAAATGGAGGATGTCCCATTCGAGTTGGGCTTGGGTTTCGAAGTCGCTGTGTATACCGATTTTCCAGAACGCGCGGCCCTCGAACCAGTTGTACGGATCGATCCAGCCCGGTCGGTTGCCGCCATTCACCCAGGGCGGACGGCGCGTTGGAATCAGGAAGAGACAACCTTCTTTGTTCCAGGGCGCAAGCTCTTCGGGCTTGAATCGAAGGTTGTCCCAGTCGTCGATCATGCCGGCGGTGCTGATCGGCGTATCGCGCCAGCCCGTGACGACATACCCGGCGATATCGTCGCGAGACCGAACCGCCTCCTGCACGACCTTCCTGATGAAGGCCGCTTTGCGTTTCGAACTCGTCATTAAAGCGGTATGCCGGTGCTCTTCCGGCGCATGGGCAAAACGATTCTCAGGAAGGAAAAAGGGGAGGTCATGCTGCCAGCGAACGCCCTTATCGTTGAGTTCCGAAGCTTGGGAAGCCCAGTAGGGCTGTTCGGCCGCCAGTCGCGGCAGGTCGCGATGGCAGTCGATGTCGTTGAACTCACCGAGGAGAATCGGCATCTCGCGCCTGGGGCCATTCCGCAGGCTGTCTAGGACTTCAGGATAGAAGGGCAGCTCACAGTATGGGTGGAAGTCGTAGTAGTCGCCATACTCGCGAAGGTCGCCACCGTACATCTCGGCGGAGCCCGAGTTGTCCTTTACCAGCCCGGCGGTGAGGAGTTTGACGCTCGAATAAAGACGCTTACGATAAGCGGCGGAAGTGGTCCCATGGAGTTCGCATCCGCATGTCCAAAGGGCGATGTTTGGATGGTGCCGATACTGGCGGACGATCCGGTCGAACTCCTCCGCGATCTGATCCTGAGCCTCATCGTTGTCGATCGGGTCCCAAAGCGGCAGCTCGATCCATGCCAGCATGCCTGCTTCGTGCATGACTTCTAGATACCGATGGCTCGGGACCCAGAGGCAGAACTTCAGCAGATTGAATCCCAAGGATTTGGCTTGCTGGACCTCGCGCCGGATAACATCGTCGGGGGGATTCGAGTGTCCCAACTCGGGGTACCAACCCCAAGTCAAGACCCCGCGTACATAGAGGGCATTCGAGGATCCGGTTTGCTCCTCAGGTGCCGTATCGCCCTTCCTCTTTGCCAGCCACTCTTCGGCTTGGGTCGTAAAGCTCGATGACTGAGCCTTTGCGATGTGCTGTCGATCAAGCCGGGCACCGTTAACGGCCGCCGCCGGGGGAGCCGGACTCTTCTCAAGAGTTGGCTCGCGATCAAGCAGTTCGACCGTCTTGTAGATTCCGCCGAAGGTGTGATACACGAAGGGTAGGAACCCACTCGCCACAGATCGAACTGGATAAGTTTCTCCGCCATTCTTTACTACATCGACGCGAAGCTCATGCTTCCCGGATCCCGTGAAAGGAAGGCAGAAGGCATCCCAAATCCCTTTGTGATCGCCAATTTGGGTGTCATCGAGATAGACACGGGCCTCATACGAAACCCCGTGGAACACGAGAAATCCGGGGCCCTGCCAATCGATCGTGCATCGGTAGATGGCCGGTCCTTCCCATGTTACGGGAACATCCTGAAGCCAGGCGTGAGGTAGCGTGCACGGGGTCGGCCCTTGGCCGTAGTCCACCGTCCACTCTCGTAAATTCACGGGGTTACTCTACCGCGATTTTGATCGCCTGCTTGAGCTGTTTATCAGTTAGAGTCTCGAACCCTTCCGCAGTGAGGACGCGCCCCACGGGCAGAACCTTGTTGAAACCGCCGGTGGCACTGTCGAGATCGGCAGCGATGTCGAGCATGCGCAGCCCGTCGACGAGAACCTCATCCATCGTGCGCGTTTCCCAATGGCCTTTAGTTCGCGCGATGTATTCGAACACACCCCGAATGCGCTCCGAGCCGGAGCCCGCGCAGGCGTAGGAGTTGTTCTCAAAGCTCGCGCCAGCGCCGTCGAAGAAGTAAACACCGAATTCATTCGACTTCTTATCGTAAGCGGCGATGATGGGAATGAAGAGGCCGATGCCCTGCATCGCCATTGGCGCATTCTGAGCGAGGACGCGGCTGATCTCCTGAAGCTTGCCTTCGAGGGATAGCTCGTTGAGCGTCATGCGCCGATAGTATTTGAAGCTGTGCTTGAGATAACGGCAGACCTCGAGCGACCGTGCGAAAGAGCCGCTGATGGCGATCAGGGTGGAATCGTCGAGCGAGAACACCTTTTCGGCATGGTCGTACATGATCAGATTGCCCGCCGTGGCGCGCCGATCGGCGAGCATGATCACGCCCTTATCGAAGCGAAGGGCGATGACGGTGGTGCCGTGGGTTTCGTCTCGGCCGGGATGCTCGAGTTTGAAACCAACCAGCTCGTCGAAGTTTTTGACTTTGGCCTCGATCATTGGCCCGACCGCTGGCGGTACTTCTTCGCCTGATCCGGATCGACCTTCTTTAGCCGACGCATCAGCTCATTTGGCCCATCGGGCCGCGTGATGTCCGGCCGGCTGGGGCCGGTCTCTTCGGATTTGCGATCCGGGGATGCCGGACCTGGACGGGTAAGTCTGTCTTCACCGCGAAAGATCATGTCTGCAGTTTATTACGCTTTGGCCCGCGGAGATGTAGCGCCGGTAATCTCGACTTATGCCGCGCATTTTTCTAGTCGACGCCTTCTGCCACGCTCCGTTCACTGGGAACCCCGCGGGGGTGTGCCCGCTCAATGGGCCGGCCCCCGAAGAATGGATGCAGAACGTGGCGATGGAGATGAACCAGGCGGAAACAGCCTTCTTCTGGCCGGAGGGTGATGCCTATCGCCTGCGCTGGTTCACACCGGGCGGAGAAGTCGACCTATGCGGACACGCGACACTTGCGTCGGCGCATGTCTGTTGGAGCGAACTTAAGCTAGGGGGCGGAGAGGTTCAGTTCGAGACGAAGAGTGGCCGGCTGACGGCTTCGATCGTTGGCCACCAGATTGGCCTGGACTTTCCGGCCGAACCGGCAGTGGAGGAGTCGATTCCCATCAGCTTGCCCGGAGCGATTTGGACGGGTAAGAATCGGATGGACTGGCTCGCCGCCTATGAGAGTGCCGAGCAGATTCGCAACTTCACCCCGGATCACGATGCAATCGTGTCACTCGGTTCGCGCGGCTTGATCATTACCGCCCCCGGCGATCACGAGGAGTTCGACTTCATTTCGCGCTTCTTCGCCCCTGTCCTGGGGGTGCCAGAAGATCCGGTGACGGGATCCGCGCACTGTTGCCTCTCGCCATTCTGGGCGGAGAGATTGGGCCGGACTGAACTGACGGGTTATCAGGCTTCGCGTCGAGGTGGCTATGTCCGCACGGTGCTGAATGGCGATCGCGTCCAATTGATTGGGCAGGCCGCGACAATGGTTCTAGGGGAGATTGCTTCGGCCGGACTGTTCGGCTTCAGCTAGACAAGTCTTCGGTAAGTCGACCAGTCGCCGAGATACAGAACCTCTTCCTCGAGTTGGACTCCGAAGCGCTCGAAGACGGCCTCACGGCCGGTGTCGGCCAAACTACGAATGTCCGTCGCCGTGGCTCGTCCGATATTCACGACGAAATTCGCATGTCGCTTTGCGAAGGAGGCGCCGCCGATCCGGAGGTCTTGGAGCCCGGCTTTTTCGATCAGGTAGCCCGCAGGCACGATGCCGGCATCCTTCAAGCGAGGGGGAAGTGAATCGAGGGACTCCGCGAGGAGCATGTCGTTCACGTTCTTGAAGAAGCTCCCCGCGCTGGCGGAGGGTGGTTGCTTGCCGATTCTTTGGCGCTGGTAGTCTCGCGCTTCGTCGTAGATGGCCTTTGGATCGCGCCGTGGCAATCGCATCCGGATCCGCAGCAAGGCACAGGCGGGCGCCCCCAACCTGCGAAGAACAGAATCTCGGTACGAGAACTCCATCCATGAGGGGTCGACCCACTGGCGGACGCCTTGATAGACGATCTCGATCGCGGTCAGGAACTCGCTGATATTGCTTCGATAGGCGCCCGCATTGCTAACGAGCGCACCACCGACGGTTCCGGGAATACCGACGGCATATTCCAGTCCGCCGAGATTAGCCTGGGCAGCTTTGAGGAAAAGCTCTTGGAACAGGGCACCGCAGTCGGCTTCGACGTTGCCATCGGCATGAAAAACGATCTTACGCGCCTCGTTGATTACGGTTAGTCCGGGTACACCACTGTCGGAGGGAAGAATGTTGCTTCCCCAGCCCAGGTATGTCGTCAGTCGACCTTCATTCTGAGCCCAGGCGGCAACATCGGAAAGCTCGTCCACGCACTGGGCTCGAGCGAAGACTTCCGCATCGCCGCCTGCGCGTAGCGTCGTGTACGGTCGCAGCGAGACGAAACGGGGATAGTCGCGAGAGGGCATTACGATGCGTAGGGAACCTTCGGCGTTGAGATGCTGGGTTCGATGAAGTAGTTTGGCAGAAGGGCTTCGGGCGATACCGTAACCAGCCGATCCCAAATGAGGGCCGCCCGCGCGGCATCGGGAAAGACCGGGTCATCGAAGTCGGGGCCATTCCCGACGGCGCCTTCCGGGAGGGAAGTGGCGAACGTAATGCCGGAGCCGGACCGCACAAAGTATTCGCCTCGCCGGCTAGGAAAGGCGACGATTCCGTCGGGAGAAATCAAATCAAAGGCGGAGACGGCGGCGCAGAGTTTGCCTCCGGACCATGCGAGGGATTTCGCGAGGGCAACGGCCACTCGAACCCCGATGAAGCTGCCTGGCCCGCAGTCCGCGACGACAAGGTCATAGTCCATGTCGGGCAGGAGTTCGAGGAGGGCTTGCGACGCCTGCATTTGGGCCTCGCGCTGCTCTGAATAAAGAACTTGGCCGTCCTCGATGACGGCCACGCTCGCGAATCGCGATGAAGAACTCAGGACGAGTCCTTTCAGGGCGCAGCCTCGATACGGAGCATCTGCATGAGATCGCGGATGCGGTCGATCGACTTGCCCGACTTGCCTGTGCTGCTGTAGGTCAAAACCCAATACTCGTTCCCAAGATTGCCGGCCCCTTCGATAGTTTCCAGGGCGCCGGAGGCGGTGGTGCCAACTCGCCAGATGTAGGTCGACATCATGCCGGAACGCGTGTAAGCGATGGGAGCTTCGAATCGGTTCTTGACGGTGGCGAATCTTTCGAGGGACTCCGAGGATACGGCAAGCAAGGCGCGAGCGACGGGGGCGGAGTCGACTTGGCTTTGGACGACGATCTTGACGGGACCCTCGACGTCGTTGTGGGTGAAGATGAAGTGATCTTCTTCTGGTTTGACGGTCCAGCCTTTCAAATAGCGGAGAACGTAGTTCTTGCCAGCGGTAGTCACAGGAACATTCAATTCGGCGATCGCGGGTTTGGCGGGAGGCGCCTTTTGGGGTGCGGCCCAGACGAACACCGGTCCGCCTTCCCCGGTACGAACTTTGCGGGTGGGGTCAAATGGCCGCTGCTTGGCGCCGCTTTCGTGGCGGATAGTCTGCAGCATTTGGTGCCACTGGTAGTTCGCCTGATCGAAGTCCGGGCTGGGGGCGGCGAGATGGAAGATGAACTTGACCGCGGAATCGGAGTAGAGCATGCCGGTGTCGCGCGTGTGGGTGACATCGCCCTTCAGAAAGGTGGAGCGCGTCATCATCAGCGGCACCTCGAGAACTTCTTCCTGCCACTGTCGGACAAGCTCGCGCCGTTCATTTTTGACGGCGTTCGCCTGGCCAATTTGCCATTCGTCTTTGTCGTTGCTGTTCTCCAGCCCCATGATTTCCAGGGTGGCAATGGAGCCAGCCGTGCCCACCGGGAACTCGAATTGGGTCGAGTATCGCTTCTTGCTGACTTTCCAGGTTTTTGGATAGTCGAGAATGAAGTGGGTCTTGGACTGCTTGAACTCAGCCAACGGCTGATCCTGGGCAGTCAAGGCGATCAATGCTAAAGCGGCGATGTGCATTGGCATATCTATGTTATCAGAGACGACCGGGAAGCCGGATCGTTGCTCGGGGGCTCAGATATCTGGGCCTTGGGCACCAAAAAAGCCGAGTCCTTCAGACTCGGCTTCCCGGTTTGAGAGATCGGCTTAAAGCTCGTATCGCTTGGGCCCGCCTGGGTCCGTACCTCCGGCGGCTTGACTATCAGCGATGCGTTTTACAAAGGAAACGAGTTCCATGGGGTTGAACGGCTTTGTCAGATACATATCTGCGCCGTAGTGATAACCTTCGAAAACGTCCTTGTCCTGAGCTTTCGCGGTCAACATGATGACCGGCAGGCTCTCGGTTTCCGGTTCGCGGCGAAGGGTTTTCAAGACCTCGAAGCCGTCCATATACGGCATCATCACGTCGAGAACGACCAGATTTGGTTTCTCAGCGCGGATCTTTTCCAGACCTTCTTTTCCATCGAAAGCGGTGACAACTTGATAACCCTGTCGCTCCAAGTTCACCTGAATGAGGCGAACGATGTGCCTCTCGTCGTCACAGACCAAAATCTTTAAGGGCATTCCTCTCTCCGTTGTGGATTGCGTACGTGCAGGGGTAAATGCTACCAGATTCCCGCAACGCTCAACAAGCGAATATTGTCGGTGGGAGTTTCTGTGGGCCTTACTATCCGGTCGACTTGCCCGAACCCCGCCGCCCGAAGGGCAAGACGCATCTCCTCCGGCTGCGCCTCCGTCGTCTGCGTCTTGCCCTTCGGGCTTCGTTTTTGCCTCGATGACCCAGGCCTTCGGCGCGACCCTTACGGGGCGCGCCTGCGACCTGGGCTGCTCACGGTTGCCCTTTCAGGGCAGGGAGTTTGCCTAAGGGCAGGGAGTTTGCCTATTGAAGAGGGCGGCGGATGTATTGTGCCGCCGAGTCCAAGCAGGGTTCTATTTAGGAAATTGCCTGCGGAGACGACGGAGCCTGTTGTATCGTGTCCAGGCTCGGGAGGGCGAGCCTCGGCGAGCTTAGCCCTCAAGCGCCCAATTGAACCTGACCGGTCGGCAGCTATCGCCAACGCAGGGCACGATCCATCCCTGCGCTCCATGACAGTTCAATATTTCACACAATGCAACAGAAAGGCAATAGCCCGGTTCTGCGCGACAGCCCCGCCCGTCGATTTTCGATTTACAGAGCCTCCTGCAAAAGTCCGCGAACAGTCACCACAGACCATCGCCCAGGTTTCCCCGTTCGCCCATTCACAATTCACGGTTCGACGCAAACACTTTGCAAGAGCCTCTACAATTTACGATTTACGCGAAGCTGCTAAGCCCTCAGCGGATACGCGTTCACCGTCAAAATCGTCAACCCCGCTCCCGTCGCCGAGTAGCGGATCATCTCGACCTCCGTCGCTTGAAAACCGCCGATTTGGTCGATTCCGGCCACTCGCAAGGCACGCCCCAATGCGCTGCGATTCTGTTCCGATTCCTGTTTCAGTCGCCCCAAAGGCACCGAAGGGTGATACTCGCGGGATTCGTGGTCCGGCAGGATCGGGGTCAGCGCCTGCTCGAGCCAGCCATTCAGCTTGACAAGGGGGTCTGTGTCGCCCTCAACGCCCACCCACACAAATCGCGGCTGCAGATTCGTCGGAGAGCCGCCGAGTTTGGCCAGCGACAGGTTCAGAGTCGGACACTGACCGATCATCTGACGAACGGTTTGATCCACTTGCACGATCTGCCCCGGGCCTAACTCTCCGAGCGAAACAACCGTCAAAACAAGCTCAGTTGTCGGAGTCCACCGGACCAAATCGCCCCCGGCTTTGCGCCGGATCTGCAGTTGCGCCTCACCGAGGGCAGCTTGGACGTCGGCGGGCAGCCGGATGGCGAGGGCGCAACGGTTGAGGATGTCCATTAGGGGGTCAGTCTCCAGTAGGCAAGGTCCACGCGGCCGTGGACGATTCGGGGGGCGCTGCCGGGAACGTAGAAGCGAACTCTTCCCTTCACCTGGCCCGCAGGGCCGATGAACCGATTCGGATTCGGCACTGTCGCCGTCACCGTCGAATCGGTGAGCGTGGCCGGCTGGCGCAGAACCTCTTCCCACAGGCTGGTGGTGTGATTAAAGAGAGCGAGGGCCACCTCCATGCCGTTGTAGTCCACCTGCGTTTCAGCAATGAACTTCATCTGGGTGCCGGAGAGGTAGTGGCTCTTGCCCGTGAACTCGAACTGGATGGGGGCGTCGGATCGGGCACCGATGTAGCTAGGCGTGCCGTCCAGCCGGAAATCGTCACTCGTCAAGCAGTCTTGGTAGCGACCGACCAGGTTGTTGCCAACCGGCAGACTAAAGCTATCGGGCGAGAACGCGTCTTCCGCGCCGTTCAGCGTGGCCAGCCAGATTCCGCGACCGTGAGTTACCGCCATTAAGGTGTTGTTGTCCTTCCATATGAGTTCCTCGATCGGGACAACGGCAGGGCCCTGGTTGTTCACGGTCCAAGTGAGACCGTCGTCCATCGAAACGAACAAGCCGAGGTCACCACCGGCATAAAGCCAGCCGGGCATCGTTTTGTGAGCCGCAAAGGCACTGACGGGAGCATCGGGGAGTCGGCCTGTGGCGAGATCGATCCATGTGGTTCCGCCATCATTGCTGGTCCAAACGTTGGCTGAAGTCCAGCCCATGAAGGAAACATAAACGCGGTTCGCGTTGAAGGGTGAAATCACGATCCGCGAGACCCACCGATTCGGAAGTGGCGTGCCGTCATCCATCCGGGTCCAGGTGGGATTCGTCGCCGTCCCGTTCGTGGTTTTATAGAGCTGTCCGTTGTTGTGCCCGACCCAGATCAGGTCGCTGTTTCCGGGGGCGACGACCATGGTTGAAATGTTGAGCGGGTTGACAGGGTTAAAGTGCGCGGGGGGCGGTTCCTTCGTGCCGCCCGGACCTTGCCGCAAGCCGCGGCCCGGGGGAATGACGGCCTTGACCGAGAACCAATCCGGCGTGGTCGCCTTGGCGTTCGTCGTGCGCCAAAGACGCTGGCAGCAGGAGAACAGCGTATTGGGGTTGTTCGGGTCTAAGTAAAGATAGTTTTCGAAGTTGACCGCCGTTTCGACGTTCGCGTCATCGATGTTGTTCGGGCCGTTGTAAATGTAGCTGGCGGAAGTGCCGCCGTTCGTGCTGCGGAAGTGAAGAGCCCAGTAAACGGTTCCGTAGAAGTAGTTCTGGTTGGTGGGGTCCGTCGCTGTGAAGCCGCCATCGCCGCCGAATGTCTGGGTCCAGCCGTTGGAGTTACCGCTGTAGAGTTGCGTGTAGTTATCCTGGGTGCCGCCGAGGATTCGCCCTGAGATCGGGTTGATCGAGGCTCCGTAGAACTGGGTGATGTTGAGGCCGTTCGTGATCCACGCGAAGGTATTCGTCGTGAAATCGTTCATCCGGAAAATGCCGGCATCGCCGCCC
>JBKJIP010000016.1:0-6181 GCA_046598515.1 Fimbriimonadaceae bacterium
CCGTCGCCTGCGGCTCGCCCTGCGGGCTAAGTTGGGTTGCGTGCCAACCAGGGGTGCCCTTCGGTTACCCCTGGCTACCAGCGGAGTCCCCTGCCGGGGACTGAGGCTATGCGGAAACTCCCGAGATCTGCGGTCATGAAATCGTTAAATAAATGGCTATGCCCCTCGTAGGATCCCTCGTAGGGGAGGCCGTGAGCCTCAAGCGAACAGGGGTGGGGTGATACCCAGGCGGTAACTCCAAGGCCGCCTCACCTCTCCCCAGTTCCCTGCGGTCACAGGCCCTCTCCTACAGGAGTGGGTGAGAAGCGGCTACTCTTCGAGGACGTCGCGGACTACGTCGGCGATGTTCTCGGGGGTGAATCCAAACTCGCGCATGTTCACATCGCCGGGGGCGCTGGCGCCGAAGTGGTCGATTCCGAGGGAATGGGTGGAGTAGCTGGCCCAGCCGAAGGTTGAGGCGGCTTCGACGCTGACGATGGGAATATCGTCGGGAAGGACGGAGAGCTGATACTCGTCGCTTTGCTCTTCGAAGATGAGCCAACTCGGCAGGCTGACGACGCGGGTGCCGATGCCTTCCTTCTCGAGAATCTCCCTCGCGCCGAGAGCAACGGAGACTTCGCTGCCGGTGGCGATTAGGACGAGCTGTAGCTTCTTGCCTTCCTTCGCGAGAACGTAGCCGCCCATCAGGGCCGGATGCTTCTTGGTGTAGGAAGGGGTCACGTTCGGCAGCGCCTGCCGCGAAAGGATCAGAGCCGTGGGAGTGTGCAAAAGCGAAAGGGCGAGATTCCATCCTGCCGCAGCCTCATTGCCATCGGCGGGGCGGAAGACGTTCAGGTTCGGGATCGCGCGGAGGCCGGCGATCTGCTCGATGGGCTGGTGGGTGGGGCCATCTTCGCCGAGGCCGATGGAGTCGTGTGTGAACACGAACACGCTCGGAATCTCCATGAGCGCGGCGAGGCGGATGGACGGCTTGCAGTAATCGCTGAAGATCAGGAAGGTGCCGCCGAATCCGCGGGATCCGCCGTGCAGGGTGATGCCGTTGACGGCCGCCATCATCGCGTGCTCGCGGACGCCGTAGTGGACGGTGCGGCCCGATCGATCGGCCGGGGAATAGGTCGGGAATTGAGGCTGCCCGACGTTTACATTGCCGGTGAGGTCGGCGGCACCGCCGATAAATCCGGTCATGTGCGGGGAGATGGCGGCGACGACTTTTCCGCTGGCGGCGCGGGTGGATATCTTTTCGTCGATTGCGGGGATGGCGTCTACAGCGTCAAGGTAGTCATGGGCAAGGGCGTGGGCGAGTTGGTCGGCCTCATTGGGGAATTTTCCGGCATAGCTCTGGAAGAGCTCAGACCAAGCGGCTTCTAACTCTTCGCCATGCACGACGGCCTGTCGATACTCGACGAGAGCGTCCTCGGGAATGAAGAATTCCTTGTCGACGGGGAGGCCGAGGACTTCCTTCGTGAGCTTGACTTCGTCCGTGCCGAGGGGCTCGCCGTGAGCCTTGCTCTTTCCGGCGCGGTTCGGGGAGCCGAATCCGATGACGGTCTTGCAGCGGATCAGCGTCGGCTTCTCAGTCTCTACCTTGGCGGCAGTTAGGCACTTATCGACGGCGTCGATATCCATGCCGTCGCAGGAGAGAACCTGCCAGCCCATCGCTTCGAACTTGCCGGTGGGATCCTCAGTGTAGGCGAGATCGGTGGGGCCGTCGATCGTGATGTTGTTGTCATCGTAGAGGAAGATCAGCTTGCCGAGTTTAAGATGTCCTGCTAGGGAGCAGGCTTCCTGGGAAACGCCCTCCATGAGGTCGCCGTCCGAGCAGATGCCATAGGTGAAGTGCTCGACGAGATCGAAGCCGGGGCGATTGAAAACGGCGGCGAGATGGGACTCGGCAATGGCCATGCCGACGGCAGTGGAGATGCCTTGGCCGAGGGGGCCAGTGGCCATTTCGATGCCGGGAGTCAGGTTGTTCTCGGGGTGGCCGGGAGTTCGGCTGCCAAACTGCCGGAAGTTCTTGATGTCATCTAAGGTCAGGTCATATCCCGTCAGGTGGAGCAGGGAGTAGATGAGCATGGACCCGTGGCCGGCGGAAAGGATGAACCGATCGCGGTTGAACCAATGCGGGTTCTTCGGGTTGTGGCGCAGGTGGCGCGTCCACAAGGCGTGAGCCATCGGGGCGGCGCCCATTGGCATGCCTGGGTGGCCGGAATTGGCTTTTTGGACCGCGTCGATAGCGAGTCCGCGAATGGTGTTCACGCACAAAAGATCGAGGTCGACGGCGGTCTGGGGCATGCGGTTAAGGGTACCTCTTGGGGGTCTAAACCGATCATCAAACGTGTATCGGAATGTCGCGGGACGGGCATCCGCGACCCACAATGGGCATCCGCGACCCACACGGGCATCCTGGACCCACAGGGGTGGACCACCCTAGCAAAGCAACCTGAATTTGCCACGGATGGGTGAATGGAACCGTCCATGCATTAGTGAAATCCAGAGGCGAAATGATGGTCACGTTAGAGAACAAAGAGTTCACATGGGTTCGCAACAAAGAGAGGGCCGCCCTGTGGCAGGACGACCCGAGTGTGATGGAGGGTTGGATTGCGGACTTACCAGAAGCCGCGCTGACTGTACATGCCGGAGGTAAATCCGCGGAAGACGGAGACCATCTCCTCGTACGGCCGGTCCGTTATGTCGACCATGCCGACGGAGTAGTTCTGGAGATCTGCCGACCGGCCTGAGACGACGCCGTCTTGATACGCATACCAGTGGGCGCCGACGATATTCGGGCTCGCGAGAGCTTGGGTCAGATAGGCCTGAGTCTCCGCCGCTCGCCGGGCCGGATCGTATTGCAGTTCGCCGATCCAGTTTGTGCTGGCCGAAGGGCCCCGATTATTCGATGCGAAGGTGTATTCCGCCAAGAGCACCGGCTTCTTGAGCGAGTTCAGGTAGGTCCAGTCGATCTGGTCGACCCGACCGTAGTAGGTCATCGAAATCACGTCGCAATACTTTGCGGCCTGAACGTGAACCTCGGGCGGCGTCCAAGTCGCGGAATCCTTTGAACCCATGAAGAGGCAGTTGATGCCGATCTCGGTGAGCGCCGAGCGAACGCCGTGGTAGTACTTCGCCGCGAACGAGCTTAGGAACTTGCTGAAGTCATCGAGCTGGGCCTGCGTGAAATTCGTGTTGAGCTCAAGCTGGTTGTCATACATGTAGCTCCACGATCCGAAGTTCGTGCGCCATGCCGAGTTGAGATGGCCGATTGTCGGATACTTCGTGCGAAGCTGAGCGAGTAAGACTTGCTTGGAAGGCTGGGTCTTCTGCATGCGGAGCGCGGCCAGCGGAATCTGATAGCGCGACGCCGAGCTGGAATCCGCTCCCATCCAGGCATTCTCGCCGTCGACATAGATGCCCATCAAGCGCTTGCCCTGACAATAGCTGAGCAGCATGCTTCGGTAGCGGTTCGCAATCCATGTCGGGAAAGCTGTGTTGTAAGGATCGGGCAACGTCCCCCAGTATGCAAACGGGGTGGGCAGACGAGAGGGGAAGTCTTTGGTCGTGATCGTCAGCACGCCGGGAACGTTGTAGTTCTCCATGACGCGCAGGTCCGAACCGGAGCCCAGGGTGTTGACACCCCATGATTTAACGCGGCTGGCGGCGCGGCTTTGCCATGCGGCCTCGTAGGATGTGCCGTACTTGCGGAGCAGGTTTACGCCGGAGTAGTTGTATGTCTTCAGGGTTACGCCATTCTTGACCACCGTGCCGTAGAAGTCGGCCTCGGGAGTGCCCGTGGCGGGAAGGTCTTGGAACATGTTTTCGCGACCATCGATGATCGTCTGATTTGTGGTGTAGTTGCTGACGCCGGTGATCCCGACACTCCAGAAGAGCTTCCCTGCGGGCGTCGCGATGTACCACTTGCCATTGCGGCCCTTGATCGTGCGCCACTTTCCGGTTGCGGTGACCGAGCCGAGCGTGGACGAACCCATTGTTTCCGAGCCGCCGGGCGAGGCGTTCAGTTCATTGATTTCGCGCTCGTTTTCTTGGACCAAGTCCAGATCCTCGACGGGCTTGCCTGCCCAGTTCAGATAGGAGAGCTGGCCGTATTGGTTGACGAAGTTCGGATAGTTGAGGTCGACCAAGTGGCCGACAACGTTGGAAACGCGAACCCGAGCCGGCGTGTTGCCGCGGTAGTAAAGGTTCCAGCTTTTAACCGACTGGAGCGATTGCGGCGAGAAGACGAGAGAGTGCTTGTAGGTTCCGTCGAACACAGGCAAGGGCCGGTCCATGCCGGTGGACTGGGTTGAGAAGCCGCTGTTATCGACGTAGAACTTGACCCGCTGGTTGGCGGGCACTTCGAAGATCGAAAGGACCTGGCCACCCGCGCTATTCTTCACCAAGAATCCCATTGAGATGGGGAAGCTTTCCGTGTTCTCTATGGATAGAGCGAAGCCGTTGTTGGTGCTCCAATTCTTCGGAGACGGGAACTCTTGGCCAATCTGGCCGTAGATCTGATTCAGCGTCATGTCCATCTCGGCCCCGTCGGGGCCATTTGGAAAGCCGTGAATGGTCGTGTAATAGGACACGAAGTTGGGATCGCTGGTTGCGGTCGAGGCCACCCAGACTGGAGACTGCGCGATGGCCGAACCACATACCCCCATCGCCAGGAGAAGAAAAACACCCTTATGCCTAAGCATGGTTCGTTCTTCCACCCCCCGTAAATGGGTGAGCCATTCTTTTTACGGGGGTCGGTCCAAACCTGTTACAGCAGTTTTGCGGGTTGTTGGTTTGGGGCAGAACTTTGCGGACGGGAAAAGCGGATTGGGTGGGATCTGACACGCGCGCAGCCTGTCGGAGGAATACGGTGGTGCCCATCCCAAAACGGGTTCGACTCCATCCTTGGGCGGCACCGGGAGGGCGATGAAGACCGCGCTCTTTCCCGGGACAAATCAAGGGGAGTTCGGAAGGAGATTGAGCAGCTTCAAATCGAATGACTTAACTGGATCTCTCTCAAAAGTGATGTCGTTCATCGCATGGATACGGCGAACTTCAATATCCGCGATGAACATCGCTCGGGCAATCGCCTGCAGCGCATCAATCCCGTCAATCGAGTTGGATCGCCGTTTTCCCGTCGAATCGGATACCTCCACTTCACAGCGCGACTCGCCAGTATCGAGCGTAGTGATCCCTTTAACACTAATCTCAATAAATCCGTGGACACCTAACGAGGGTGCGTGATATCTTCGGGATGCAGAAAAATCCACCTCTCACCAGGCCCCTTTTGGTTTAGCCAAGCCTTGCAGGCACTCACTGTACCTTAAGAAGATATGCTCCTTCAAAACGAAGTAGAGGCTGGGGTCCTGCAGGTAAATTCCAGATTCTCCCAACTGATCTCGTGCCCTATTAAAGTCTTCGTCGCACTCCTCGTCGTTATTCCTCTTGGGCTGATTTCGATCAATTCTTCGTTTCTCGTTTTCGACATCCCAGTCGGCGGGGTTGTCGCTAACATTCAGCGGCAACACGCGAACCGCCGGCAATGCTTGGAAGCCTGGTAAAGCAAGCCTTGGATTTAGCGGCAAGGTGATCGGCCAATATGGGTTCTGTGTTGGAGCAATCTCGCATGAGCTAGCGCTGCCGCCGAATGGGTCGGCGGGTGTACTTGGTGGCACGGCTGGATTCTCAATTGGTATCGAAAGATCCCGTCCAAGGTCGAGAGATTCCTTCAGGAGTTCCCTCGTAAACCTAGGATTTCTGGACAGACCAGTGCTAACGGAATCTCTCGTGAGGGTCTGCAATCCGGTCGGATCGGCCGAACCAACGCCATTGCCGCCGCAATATCCATACAGGTTTATCCCGCCCGCATAGCCAATCGGATCCCGGTTTATCCAGCGCCCCGTGGTGGAGTCGTACATTCGGTTTTGGCAGTAGTACAGACCCGTCTCGCGGTCGTAGTAGTAACCCCATTTGCCGTTGAAGTTCCAGCAATCGTAGGACCGGGGCGTGGTCGTCTCGGCTCCGTCGCCCCAGGCGTCGAAGACTCTGCTGGTTTGTACGACCTGGCTTGAGTTCAGCCGCTGGGCGACGTTGCCCTGCTGGTCGAAGGTGTAGTAGGTCCAGGTCGAACCCTCCTTGCGAGCGACGAGGCCGTCAGGGGCGAACACGTTGATGTTCGCCACGTTCCCCGAAC
>JBKJIP010000165.1:0-3826 GCA_046598515.1 Fimbriimonadaceae bacterium
CACGCTGATAGTCGTCCAAGTCAGCGGGATCTGTCACTTCGTCGAGAGCGCCAGGCAAGGTAGTTAGACACACTTCCCGCACGTCTCGTTCTTCGGACGTGCTATAGGCCTCGATGAGATAACCGGCGCTCTCTTTAGTGCGGAGTTCACTGATCCTTTGCAATGCTTGCTTATGAACAGTTGTAAACGCGGCCCCAGCTCCCATCAGCGCGATCAAGGGAACGAGCGATCCGAAATCCGGGCTGTCTCCACTCTTGATCCAAGAAGCAAGTAGCAGGAGGAGCAGAATTCCAACGCCTACACTGAATGTCCAGTGCAAGGCCCGTCGATTTTTTCGACGCAACGCGTTCTCTTTTGACAGAATGTTCAGCAATTCGCTGAGGGTAGCAACTGACAAATCTACCGTGTTCTTCTTCATGATGTTGGGACGTCTCGCCCGTTGAAATTCTAACAGAAGGGTTGTCCCTGATAGGGCAAGTGGCCCGCGATGTGCACCCAGTTATGCCCGAGAAGAGGTAACTGCCCCAGTTTCGAATATAATAGACGCATGTCTATCGAAGTGACCCTGAAGCAGGTCTGGGGCTTCGATGAGCTGCGCCCGCTTCAGCGTGAAATCATCGATGCAGCGCTCGCCGGCCAAGACGCCTTTGCGGTGATGCCGACGGGAGGCGGAAAGAGCCTTTGCTTTCAGGTGCCGCCCCTCGTCGATGGGGGCCTCACGGTGGTCGTTTCCCCGCTCATTGCCTTGATGAAGGACCAGGTGGACGGACTTCGACTGCTTGGCTATCCCGCTGATGCCCTCAACAGCAGCCTCAGCCTCGCCGAAAGCGAAGACCTGCGTATGCGGCTGATCGATGGGCAGATAAAGCTGCTCTACATCAGCCCCGAGAAGCTGTTGACGGCGGACACCCTCAGTCTTCTCAAGCACGCGAACCACGGCGAAGGCGTACGGCGGGTGGCCATCGACGAGGCGCACTGTATCAGCCAATGGGGGCATGATTTTCGGCCGGAATACCGGCAACTCTCCCGCGTCCGTCAGCTCTTTCCGAAGGCGCCCATCCATGCTTTTACGGCGACGGCGACTCCCCGCGTACGCGAGGATGTACAGGCTCAGCTCGGACTGAAGGATGGCAATGTCCACATTGGCCGGTTTGATCGCGAGAATCTCACGTATCGGATCATTCCCAAAGACGACGCTATCCGCCAAATTCAGCAAGCCGTCGAGCGGCATCCGGACGATGCAGCGATTGTCTACTGCATCAGCCGCAAAGACACCGAGCGGGTCGCCGATCATCTGGCTGCAACGGGATTGAAGGCCGTGGCCTACCATGCGGGGCTAGATCCCAATACTCGACGCAAGATCAGCGAGCAGTTCGCGCGGGAGCAGGTCAACATTGTCGTCGCCACCGTCGCTTTCGGCATGGGGATTCACCGCGCGAACGTGCGGTGCGTGGTCCACGAGTCGATGCCCAAGAGTATTGAGGCGTATCAGCAGGAAACCGGGCGCGCTGGCCGCGACGGTCTCCCCAGCGAATGCCTGATGCTGTACTCGCCGAAGGATTATCTCCGGTGGGTCAAAGTCATCCAGGAGGGCGGCAGCACGGACTTCACTCGCCACCAGATCGCCCTTATCGATGAGGTGCGGGGGTTCTCGGTCGGCACCAAGTGCCGTCACGCATTCCTGAGCGAATACTTCGGCCAGGAATACGGGAAGGACGACTGCGAGGCCTGCGACTTGTGCGTCGACGGGTGGCAAGCGGTTCCAAACTCGACCAAGCTCGCCCATCAGATCATCGCGACCGTGAACATGCTGGCCGAGAAGAATCCGAACCTCTCCTTCGGCGGCAACCATGTCGCCCAGATCCTAACGGGGGCGAATACGAAGCAAATCCGTCAGTTCGGCCATGAGTCTTTGCGGGCTTACGGGGCGATGAAGATGCATCCCGCTTCAACGATCTCCACCTGGGTCCATCAGCTCGTCGACCTTGGCATCCTCGACCGCGAAGGCAGCCAGTTCCCTACTGTCAAGGTCTCGGCAAAGGGCCGCGAAGCGCTCCGCATGAAGGAAGAAATCAGCCTGCGGGACATTCCCGCTCCGAAGACTCGCAAGTCGAGAGCCGGGGCCATCGCGGGAGTCGATTCGACTCTGTTCACGAAGCTGAAAGAGCTTCGGCGCCAGCTGGCCGCAGACCGCGAGGTGCCCGCCTACGTCATCTTCCACGACTCCGTTCTGATGGCCATGAGCTCCTTGCGGCCGGCTTCCATCGAGGCCCTGATGAACATCTCGGGCGTAGGTGCGAAGAAAGCGAAGGACTTCGGCGAGCCGTTCCTGGAACTGATCCGGCAGTCCGCGCCGGAACGCAAGGTCACGGGCAGCAGCGAGTCGCTGAACCGCTTACGACCCCATTTCATGGCGGGCAAGACCGTGGCCGAAATCGCGGGCGAAGTCGGGCTCTCCATGAGCACGATCGAAGGATACTTGGCGGGCTGGGTGCAAGAAGAGAGCCCGCCTTCGATTGCGGCTTGGGTCGATGACGAGACCTATGCCCGTATCTGCGAAACGACGGATAAGGTGGAGCATGAGGGCCGTCTAAAGCCGATCTTCGAGGCGCTGGGCAGCGAAGTGCCCTACGCCCAAATCCGAGTCGCCCTCGCGTTTCGCGCGAATCAACCGGCCTAATTTTCGGAGTGCGCCGCGCTCGAGCGTGGCGCACTCAGAAATGAAGTAAAACATCCTCGCCATGCCCCTCGGCGTACTCCTCGCAATGACTGCCCTCATCATCTCTCCGGAAATCCATCCCGATCGCTCGGTCACGTTTCGTCTGCGAGCGCCGAACGCCCTCAAAGTCGAGGTCGGTATCGAGGGAGAGAGCTCCCTGGCCCTCAAGAAAGGCGAGGACGGAGTCTGGTCGGCCACATCCAAGCCGCTCGATCCTGACATCTACGGCTACTCCTTCAACGTCGACGGCTCCACGGTCCTCGATCCCCTCAACTCGGCCATGAAGCCCAACTTGATCTGGCCAAGCAATCTGGTCACGATTCCCGGCAACCGGCTTTGGGAGGTACGCAACGTGCCCCACGGTGCCGTCCACCGCCACTTCTACAAGAGCGGCATCATCGGCGACGAGCGCGACTTCTACGTTTACACCCCGCCCGGATATAGCTCCGGAAAAGGCAAGCTCCCCGCGATGTACTTGCTGCATGGCTATTCCGACACCGCCGTCGGCTGGACGGAAGTGGGCAAGGCCCACGTCATCCTCGACAACCTTCTGGCCGAGGGCAAGATCAAGCCGATGATCGTCGTCATGCCCCTCGGCTATGGCGTCCCCGATTTCGCAAGCGGGAACCGAGGCTTCGGCAGTCGAGAGCTGGTGATGGAGAACTACACCAAGTTCACCGTCGCCCTGCTCAAAGAAGTGATCCCGGCCGTCCAGAAGGATTACAGAATTTCAGACAAGCGGGAAGATCGCGCCATAGCTGGGCTCAGCATGGGCGGTGCCGAAAGCCTGTTCGCGGGCTTGAAGAACCTCGACAAGTTCGGCTCGATCGGAGCATTCAGCACCGGCGGCCTCCGTGGCGACGCCCCGACCACCGTCTTCAAAGACATCGATCTCGCCGCCGCGCGCAGGCTCAAAGCGTTCTATGTTTCCTGCGGCACCGAGGACTCGCTTCACGCTTTCCACAAGAGCTTCACAGCCTGGCTGAAGAGGGTGGAGATCCCGGTCGAAGTCTCGGAGACCAAGGGCGGCCACGTGTGGATGCTCTGGCGAGCGGACCTCATCAAGTTCGCCCCGATGCTCTTTCGCTAGCCGCCGGCTTTCTGGAT
>JBKJIP010000213.1:0-8401 GCA_046598515.1 Fimbriimonadaceae bacterium
ATGGACGAGATCCAGCGTATCTGCGATGCCTGCACCGTCCTGCGCGACGGAAAGCACGTCGAAACATTTTCTAACCTGCAAGGAGTCAGCTCCGACTTGATCGTGCAGCGTATGGTCGGGCGATCCATCGAAGATATCTGGGGCTATCGCTCCCGGCCCAAAGGCGAGATCGTCTTCGAAGCGAAGGGTATCACCGCCCTGGGGTTATCGAGTCCCCAGTCCCTCTCGATTCGCGCGGGTGAAGTAGTGGGAATCTTCGGCCTCGTCGGCGCGGGCCGCACCGAACTGCTAAAGGCCCTGTACGGGGCGGAGAAGAGCACGGGCGAAATCCAGATCGATGGAGAGTCCGTGCGCCTCAATAAGCCGCTGGATGCCATTCGAAGAGGCGTCGTGCTCTGTCCCGAGGATCGAAAAAAGGAAGGGATTGTGCCATTGCGTTCCGTCCTCGAAAACGTGAACCTGAGCGCTCGGCGAAATCACAGTTTGGCCGGCACCGTGATCAACGAACGATGGGAGCATTTGAACGCCAAGGAGCAGGTCGACAAACTGCGGGTGCGAACGCCCAAACTCGGTCAGCCCATCATGTTCCTCAGCGGTGGCAACCAGCAGAAGACGATTCTTGGCCGTTGGTTAAGCGAGACGGTGCGTGTTCTGATGCTGGACGAGCCGACGCGGGGCATCGACGTCGGCGCGAAGCGCGAAATTTACGACATTCTCTACACTCTCGCCGAGACCGGAGTCGCCGTCCTGTTCGTAAGCAGTGAGCTCCCTGAAGTTTTGGGTGTTTCGGATCGAATTTTAGTGATGAAAGAAGGATCGCTGGTTGCGGAGCTCGATCGGTCAGAAGCTACGGAAGAAGCCGTGCTGAAACTCGCACTGCCGGGAGCGAAAGCGGCTTGAAGGGCGCGCGTCAGATTTGGGATACCGCCGGAATGGGCGTCATTCTCATCTTGCTCATCACGGTTTGTGCTTTGCGGGTTCCGAACTTCGCCGGCACGCAGAACCTCGCTGCCGTCCTCCTGTCCGTCTCGATCATCGGCACCGTCGCGTGTACGATGCTCTTCTGTCTCGCCGCTGGCGATTTCGACCTCTCGGTTGGCGCCACGGCCGCCCTTGCCGGCGTCGTCGCCGCTCAGTTTGTGACCTCGAAGGGGCTGCCTATCGCCTTGGCCTCCGCTCTCGGAATCGGTGCCCTCGTCGGTCTCGTGAATGGCTTCGTGATCGCGAAGATCAAGATCAACGCCCTTATCACGACCTTGGCTACTATGCAGATCGTCCGCGGCCTTGCCTATCTGAAGGCCGAAGGAAGCTCCGTACCGAACTCCGACCCCGCTTTGTTGGCCCTCGCCAAGTGGCGTTGGTTGACGCTCTCGGCGGAGGTCTGGTACATGCTCGCCGCTTTCCTGTTCTTTGGATTTCTGCTCAATCGAACGGTCTTCGGCCGAAATGTGTTGGCGGTAGGCGGCAACCAGGAAGCGGCTCGGCTCGCCGGCATCAATGTGGAGAAGACGAAGATCGCCATTTTTGTGCTCCAAGGCGTCGTCGCCGCTTTCGTCGGGGTCGTCTTGGCCTCCCGGACCTACATGGGCGACCCGAAGGCGCAGCAAGATCTTCCGCTACAAGTCATCTCCGGCTGTGTCCTCGGAGGCGTATCGCTCTCCGGCGGCGTGGGTTCGATGTGGGGCGTGATCATCGGCGTGATGATCATGGGCGTCATGGCCAACGCCATGAGCCTTTTGAACGTGGACACCTACTGGCAGATGGTTGCGAGCGGGGCGGTTCTGCTCGCCGCGGTCATGATTGACCGTCTAAAGACCCGATCCGGCTCGTAATCTTAGCGCAAAAGTCCCGCAGAGCTCGGCAATCCCGAACATCTGCCATACAATATCGGTTTAAGAGATGAGCGAAACGCGCTCGGAGAAATAACTGAAATGTCGGGAAGCATCAAACTTGGACTCATCATCATCGCCGTCGTCTTGGCCGTTGGCATTGGCTTGAAAGTGGTGAGCACCCTGATCGGACTCCTCGTGCCCCTGGCGATTTTCGCGGCTTTGGCGTTCGCGGTGTACGCATTTGTGGGCAGAAAAGCGCTTGGATCGAGTCGTCGCCGATATTTGCCCTAAAATCTTTTTCTTCGCGTCCGTTTTTACCGGCTCCTGCTTCGCGGGGGCCGTTTTGTTTTTTGGGGACGTGTCCCAAAAAGCTCGGTTGCCCTAGAACTTTCACCTAAATCAGACCGTCCTTGGGATGATCCACCGTATGAGGGCTATCTTTTTTAGAAAGATGCGGTTAAAATACGGGGGATTACGGATGGCGTCGGGCGCATTAGCGTCACGCGCTTCATTTATGGAAGAGGTGTAAGTCGGTGATCGGAAAAACCACGATGCGTATTGGGGTGATGTCCGGGGCGCTCCTAGCCTTATCGGTCGTATTCGCGACACGAGAGTCACTTCCTATGGCTCCACAGAGCCAAGGGAAGAAGATTGAGGCAAAGAACCCTGCGGGCAGTCCAACTGGATTTTTAGAGAATAAGGGGCAATGGGACTCGGATGCCAGGTTTATGCTTGCAATGCAAGGCATGAACATGTGGGTCACGGGTCATGGCGTGAAGTACGACTTCCAAAGGGTGACCACGCCGCCAAAGTTCGACAAGGAAGGCAAGTACATCGTCAAGGCCCCGAAAGTTTCGGGCCATGTCGTTGAGTTGGACTTCTTGGGCGCGAATGGTCGTACGGCCGCGTCCGGCGTGAACCCCATTGGCGGGGTGAGCAACTACATTCGAGGAAATGGCAATTTCGCGGGTGCTCAGGGCTATGAGGAAGCCGTCATCGGAGGGCTATACCGGGGCATCGATCTCCGCTCTTATATCGATAAGGGCCAGCCTCGATTTGACTTGCTCGTTGCTCCTGGTGCCGATCCTAATCAGGCGCGGTTTCAGTATAAGGGCGCGAACAGCGTCCGATTGGCGAGCGACAACACGATTCGCTTCGTGACGCGATACGGTGAAGTCAAGGTCGCTGATCTGTTCACATATCAGAACTCAGAGAATGGAAAGGTGGCGGTTCCGTCGAAGTTTGTGCAAAATTCCGACGGCTCGTTCGGATTCAAACTCGGCGCTTATGACACCTCGAAGCCGCTGGTTATCGATCCGGTCGTGTATTCCACCGTTTTCGGTGGCTTCGCTCCGTTCTTGACCAATCTCGGCATTGACGGCGCTCGCGCCGTTGCCGTTGACCAGTTCAACAATGCCTACATCACCGGCTTCACGAATAGCCCGAACTTCCCGGCGACGAACGGAGCGTATGACAATCAAATCTCCGCGTTCGACGCCTTCGTTACGAAGTTCCGAAACGACGCCAAAACGTTGATCTACTCCACCTTCATTGGTGGTGACGGCGTCGATCAGGGTCTTGGTATCAAGGTTGACAGCCAGCTTCGCGCGGTTGTCACGGGTGGTACCAATAGCGCGGGCGGCGGCCTCGCCGTTCCGTTCCCGACTACGCCCGGTGCTCCTCAGGAGAACTATGGCGGCGGCATTCGGGATGCTTTCGTAGTTCGTCTTTCTTCGAACGGCGGCGCGCTCGAGTTCGGCACCTATCTTGGTGGCACGGACGATCCGCTTAACCCGTTCCCGCCTGGAGACTTCGGCTTCGGCATTGGCCTCGACGGTGGTAACAACATCTATGTCGTCGGTCAGGCTGCTATGCCCGATTTCCCGACAACCGCTTCCGTCATCCAGCCGAACTTCGGCGGTGGTGTCACGGACGGTTTCGCCGCTCGCATCAGCGTCAACGGCTTCCTCGACTACTGTACGTTCCTCGGTGGAACGGGCGGAGACGCTTCGACCTCGGTCGTAGTGGACAACGTCGGTTATGCGCACGTCGCCGGTAACACGGCCTCCCCGAACTTCCCGACCACGGCCGGTTCGTTCGACACCTCGGTTCAGCAGCAGGACGGCTTCATTGCGAAGATTCACCCGTCCGGTACGTCGTTCGATTACAGCACCGTTCTCGGTGGCTCTTCGAACGACGCGATCTCGGCCATCGCTCTGGACAACCAGGGTAACGCCTATGTTTGCGGTTCCACGACGTCGAACGACTTCCCGCGAACCCCGGGTTGTTTCGATGACATTTACAATCCCGACTTCGAGAACTTCGTCACGAAGGTCGCCATCGACGGCAGCCAGCTCGTGTATTCGACGTTCATGAACGGCGGCAACGCGCAGCGCGCTATCGCCGTCGACGATCTCGGTGTCGCGTACATCGCCGGTAACACGGCCGGTGCTCTCGTAACGAGCCCGAACGCGGATGACGCGTCCTACAATGGACCCGCTCTCCCCGCCCTCGGTGACGCTTACATTCAGGCACTTGACGAAGCCGGCTCCAACCTGCTGTTCGGCAGCTTCTATGGCGGCCGTTTCGAGGATGGCGCCTTCGGCCTCGCCGTCGACGCTTCTCGCAACGCTTATATCGTCGGTTCGACCAACTCGAACCCGGATAATCAGGGTGTTGGCGGATTCCCGACTACGCCTGGCGCCTTCAAAGAGACGGTCTCGGTCGATGGCAATCCGCCTTTCGACGATGCCTTCCTGATGAAGCTCAAGGTTCGCAGCACGCCGATCCTTTCTTCGATCGTGATCGTCCCGGCATCCGTTGCCGGCACCGAGAGCGCAACCGCCACCCTCACCCTGACGGGCGCGGCTTCACCCGGCGGTGCCGTCATTCGGCTCTCGTCGGCGAATGAAGCGGTCGCACGACCGGTCGACGGCCTCGGCAACCTTCTCGACATGATCGTCATCCCCGAGGGACAGACGACGGCGACCTTCTCGATCTCGACGTCCGACGTGGTTTCGAACTTCGTCGTTCCGATCTCGGCCGAACTCGAAGGTGACGCCAAGTCCGCGAGCATCACAGTAGCCCCGTGGCTCACGAACATGATCCTCAGCCCGAACACCGTCGTCGGTGGTAACCGGGTCACGGGTCGCGTCAATCTCTTCCGCCCGGCCATCGCGGGCATGACCGTTACGATCACCACGAGCGACTCGACGAAGGCCTACGCGGTCGACGCCGCCGGCGTTCGAATCAACTCGTTCCAGGTCCCGGCTGGCAATACGACGGCGGTCTTCGATGTTCTCACCCGAGGCGTCGATGTCGCGGCCAACGTGACGCTCCTCGCCAAGATCTCGACTCCGAATCTTCAGGTGACGCGATCGCAGATTCTTCGAATCCTGCCCGCTTCGCTTCGCTCCCTCACCTTCGCGCCGAACCGCGTGAACGGTGGCGAGCAGTCGGTCGGTACCGTCCTACTCGACGGAGAAGCTGGTCCGACGCCGATCCGAGTCGATCTGACGCTGGGCTCGACAGGCAATCCGCCCGTCGGCGTGACGCTCCCGAATCCCGCCTATGTGACCATCACGAAGAGCGCGAGCAACGTTCTGATCGGTCAGTCCAAGACCTTCACGGTTACCGCCGGCATCGCCGCCGCTAACTCGTTCCGCAACGTCGTTGCAAGCCGGAACAACACGAATCCGGTCCAGTCGAAGACAGCCACGCTGTTCATCGATGCGAACGACATGTTGAGCGTCGACCTCGATTCCAACGGAGTCCTGGGCGGCACTGAAGTCATCGGACACGTAACCCTGGTTAATCCAGCTGCCAGCGGCGGATTCAACCTCAAGGTCACGACCAGCGACGTAACCTACGCTCCGTTCAAGCCGAATCTCTCGACCCTGAACCTTACGGTTCCGGCCGGTGCGATTCGAAGCGCCGACTTCACGATCGCGACGAAGCTCACGAGAACAACTCGCAATGTGGTGATCACGGCCAGCAAGCCCGGTTACGCAAACAAGACGGCCAACCTGACGGTTCGTGCTCTCGACTACACGCTGAGCTTCAACCCGGCGACGGTGGTCGGCGGATCTCAGAACCCGACGGGAACCCTCGCCCTGAGCGAAGCTGCCGGCACGGGCGGAATCAGGTTCACGCTCAGCAGCAATAACACGAACGCGCTCGCCGTTCCCGGAGCCGTCACGGTCCCGGCCGGTTCGAGCTCCATGGACTTCACCGCGACCTCGAAGGCCGTGAAGTTCGGAACCACGGTCACGGTCACCGCTTCGGCACCGACCCTCCCGGTTCCGCTGGTGAAGACCGCAACGGTTAGAGTCAATGCCCTCGGCATCCTCCTGACCATCGATCCGCTTAGCCCTGTCGGTGGAACCACCGCAACCGGCAAGATCACGCTTAGTGCTCCTGCCGCCGGAACCGGCATCCTCATCAACGTGGTGAGTGGCAACACGAACGTCGCCACGGTGCCGTCCCCGGTCCGCGTTCTCCCCGGCGAGACGGAGCGAACATTCCCGATCACCACGAAGGGAGTTCAAGCGAACACCCTCGTCACGATCACCGCCACGACTCCTGCCGGCGTCGTCGCAAAACGGACGATGAACGTTCTTGCCCTGACGTTCTCCCTTTCGATCAGCCCGACAACGGTCGTTGGTGGAATAGAGAACAGCCTCGGTACGGTCACCCTCGGGTCGCCGTCGCCGATGAATCAGGTCGTGACGCTAACGTCGAATAACATAAACGCCGCTACGGTGCCGGCGTCGATCGCGATGCCCAAGCTCGCTGTGAGCCGAAGCTTCCCGATTACGACGAAGGCCGTTGCTCTCGACGTGTGGGTCACGATTACCGCTCGACTAGAGTCCGGTAAGACCGCCACGGCGAACCTGCGAGTCCAAGCCCCGCGCATCTCCGAGTTCTATGTTGTCAGCAGCCCCGTAATCGGCGGCGACTCGACACAAGGACGCATTCGGGTGAACGTGGTTGCTCCGGCCGGTGGAATCGACATCAATGTCGTCTCCAACAAGCCGGGCGTCGCTCAGGTGCCTCCGACGGTAACCATCGCCGGTGGTGGAACGCTCGTAAGCTTCCCGATTACGACAAGCCCGGTTAGCATTGACCAGACGGTCACGCTGACGGCAACGTACTCGGGTCAGACTCGAACTACGCAGTTCGAAGTCTGGGCTCCGACGCTCCTCAGCCTAACCCTAACCCCGACGGCGGTCATCGGTGGGAACTCGTTCACTGGCAAGGTCACGATCGATAAGGTCGCCCCGGCCGGCGGATACGTCCTGCAACTGTCGAAGGATACGTCTGCAACGGGCGCCCCGTACGTCCAGCTTCCGAGCACGGTAACCATCCCGGCCGGATCCAAGACGGGAACGTTTACCGGGAACACCCTTCCGGTGTCTCGTTCGGTGAGCTGCCTCATCACCGCATCCACCTCGCAGCACAGCCAGCAGGTAAGCGCGGTCCTCACCATCCTTCCGCGATAAACGAAAGGAGAACACCTCGGGCCCGGTGGCGAAAGCCGCCGGGCCCTTTTTGTTGCTCTTTTGAACCTCAACGGGGTAAAGTTGAACCTAGCGTGAAGAGAGGAACCGGATTTCTGTTGTTGGGACTCGTTGGGGGCGTCGTCGCCGTCCTGGTCTACCAGCGCGTGCGTGAGCACCAAGCCGAGCCCGCGCTCGAAGATCTCGATGAGAAGGTCTCGCTCCATCTAACGGAGCTTGAAGACCGTATGGCCGAAATGGCCGATTCCGCCTAGCTACCGCACGTAGCAAATGTCCACGATGTGATTGTCGTGGAACAGCAGCAGGCAACTCAAGACTGGCTTGGAAATCGCGATCTGACGCGCTTCCTCAAACGATTTGCCTACGATCTCTCCGGATAGACCGGCCAGCATCGCCATATAGGATGTGGCATCGTCGGGAGAAGGGAAGGCCGCCAAACCGTTCACCTTTTCGCCGTCGGGCAGGGTCACGTTGTTGGCCGCGTACTTGTCGTCGCCGGGGGTGATGAGAAACACGTTCTCCGGAAATCCGCCGTATCCGCCCAGCATCTCTTCCGTGATCTGGAACATGTCGGGCGCGGATTCGATTCTCAGCATACGGAAAAGGGTACCCGGGCCAGAAAGGGCTAAAATCGAACGTGCCGCGCAAGCCCACGCTCAGCCCATCGAAGATCACGACCTACCTGGCGTGCCCCCTCAAGTATCGTTGGACCTTCGTGCATCCGCATCGCTGGCTCGTTCGCGCGAGGCACTACTACAGCTTCGGCAGCTCGCTCCACGCAGTTCTCGAGAAACTCTACGAACGCGGTGACGCCGGGATCGATGCGATCGAACTCGACGCCGTTTACGACGAGAGCTGGATCGATGCGGGGTATTCCAGCTCCGAGTCCATGCAAGAGGCGTACGGGGAAGGGAAGGAGCTTATCGAGGCCTTCCTGGACCAAGAACGCCAAGTCCCCAAGTTTGGCAAGACGATAGCCGTCGAAAAACTCCTGAAGAAGCCGTACGAGCAGTTCACGCTCGTTGGACGTATCGACCGGCACAGCGGGGC
>JBKJIP010000236.1:0-2604 GCA_046598515.1 Fimbriimonadaceae bacterium
ATGAAGAAGGAGAACGGCTCGTGCTCCGCGGGGTGGGAGATGACATTCAGTAGCTCCGGAGAGGGAAGGGGAATGACGCGCTGAGTGATCTCGATCGTGTTGTCTCCGGGGAGCACGGCCGTAGCCGGCATTCCGTAGGACAGTTCGAGGGTCGCAAGAATGGAGCGCGACCTCTCCGACAAGGTGAACGGATGTCCCGTGGGAAAGCGAACGGCTAAAGGCTCAGGCTTGGCATACCCCTGCGTGAGGCTCGCGGCGTCGAGTCCCCGCCCGCCTTCGCAGACGAAGAGCTCTAGGCTTGGAAATGGCGTGAGTTGGGACGTGGACAGCGCTACGAGAATCTCTGGCTTCGGCCCGATGGGCCGCTTCGCCAGGATGAGAGGGGTGATGATCTTGCGACCGTCTACCAGGTAGTAACCGTCGCCACTGACGCGGGCGAGGGTCTCGCGATTCTTGAGGTAGGTAGCGATTTCTGAATCCAACGAAACCGGCAGCGGCCGAACCTCGCCCGAGGGGCGATTCGAGTAGAGGAGAACGCCGTGCTTTTCGAGGGCACCGAAAAACCCGGGGTCGACTTTGCGGATGAATTCGTGAAGGAGCATTTGAGCCGGACTCGGCACGCCTCGCTTTCCGATTTGCATGGAGGGGTCGAGTTTTCTCTCCCGGATGTTCTTTCCGAACTCGACGCGGTCCGCCTCGATCAGGTCACGGGCCTCCCCTTCGGTCCACACCTTGAGGGCGGGCAAGCGACCCGGCTTGAGGAAGTCATCCTTGATTCTCTGTCCCCTCGCGCGCATTTCCTGCTTACGTGCTTCCTGGATCCGACCCGGCGACCTAGTCAGAATATAGCGATCGCTTTCGCGACTCCAGGTGGAGTCGGTTACTTCAGCGATCCGGTCCATGAGAGTCTGCAGCGGCAAATCCTTCGCCACGATAACGACCGGCGTATTCTTGATCCCGCGGGAATCGAACTTGACACCGGTCTGCTTGCGGAGGTCGGCAAGGATCAAGGGGACGTCCTTGGCCACTGTCCTGTAATCGAGCTTTTGGTCGAGGGCCGCCTGCCCTAGAGCACCTACAAGCAGCGCCGCTAGCATTTCAGTATCTTAGCGCCCTTTCGGGCTGATTTGGGGACAGTTGACCTCGGGTAAGTGCCTATGCGCTGAAATCTGACCATGCAATTTCCAAACTTGCCCTTATAATGTTTGTCGTGCACGCTCTCACTCGTTCTCTGGCTCTGCTCGCTGTGATTTCCGCCGCGTCCCTGGCCAGCGCACAGCTCTACGCTACCGTCTCGGGCACGAAGTACCACCTTTACCGGAACTGTTCGAGCTTGAAGCAGGCCAAGAAGGTCGTCGTTATCACGCTATCCCAGGCCCGAAAACGAAAGATCACGATGTGCGACATTTGTCAAGCGACGAAGAAGAAAGAGAGCCGGCCGAAGAAGAGCGGCGGCTAGTTCGGGTATCCACAGAGAGTGCCTGATCTCAAGACACTTCTAATCGCTCGCTTCGCCCGGGTTCGAAAGAATCTGGATGAAGTGATCTCCCAATTGACCGACGACATGCTCTACTGCTGCCCGGCCGATGGCATGCGCACCATACGCGACCAGCTCTTCGAGATCGCGGGCAAGGAATCCGAGCTGCTCGCCTACGCCCGATCGGGCGGGACAGTCGAATGGCGAGAGGTGGAATCCTTCGGCGAGGGCGAGGAATCGATAGAGGGATGGAAGACCATTCTGGGCGATCTGCGTCGACGCACGATCACTTTCATCGAAGTGGCCACGGATGAGGAACTGAATGCACCGGTCCGCTTTGAGGAAGGCTGGTGGGAGGGCTTGGGCCTGCCGGAGATACCGATGCACGAGGTCCTGCGAAACATCGCCGCGCACGAGTGGTATCACACCGCCCAACTCATTTCCTACCTGTGGGAATGGAATCCGGAGCTATATCGGGACTAGCGCGCCTTCAGGTCGCGGGTACAATCTTGTCTCCGTTGCCGGATAGCTCAATTGGCAGAGCACCTGACTCTGAATCAGGAGGTTCTAGGTTCGAGACCTAGTCCGGCAGCCACTCTCTCCTCGCAAGATTTGAGTATCCCGCCGCTGAGCGAGTCCTGATTGCAGAGGCCCTATGCGCCGCTCGCCGGCACACCACACGAGGGCGTGTGGTGTGAACAAACTTGGGTTCCGCTTTCCTGGCCTACTTCTGAGCCGCGATCCAATCTTGGAAGGCTTTCCGCTCGGCAGCCGTGGGCATGGTCGAACCCTTCGGGGGCATGATCTTGCTCTTTACTTCTTTTGAGGCCTTCTTCATGACGCGCAGAGCCTTCTTCGCATCGGCCGCGGTCTTCACCTTCGAGAAGTCGATCCCGCCGCCTGCGTATTGGCCGGTGTGACAGGACACGCAATACTTCTTCATGAAGGGGCCGACGTGCTTATCATAGGTCGGAGTCGCCCCGGGCCCAGGTTTGGCCATGACTGTGAAACAAACGACAAGCATCAGCGTGAGAGCCGCAAAAATCCGCATATGGAGTCATACGGATGAGTTCGTCGACCGTATCACCGAGGTTCCCAATAAACTTCGTCGACCTTAACCTTTTCGC
>JBKJIP010000305.1:0-5441 GCA_046598515.1 Fimbriimonadaceae bacterium
CGTCACCTGTTGGGTGGTAGCCACGGGGAAGGTCTTCACGTAAAACGACTTCGTGGACATGCCGTTCGGCATCGATGTCAGGCTCGGCGAAACAGTCGCAAGAGCGGTGTCGCTAGACAGAATGTCGAGCTTCATCGGTGCGATGGCCGGTTTGTCGGTCGATACTGTTCCGCTGATGCCACGGCCACCCTTTACCGTCGCCGCGAGCGAGAATCCGGTTAGAACCGGCTTCGCACGAACCGTGATGTTCCCGGTTGCCGTCAGCCCTTGGTGAGTGGCCGTAACCGTCACCAGGATGTCCGAAGTTACGGTCACGCCGTACACGAAGAAGTCCTTCTGGCGGATCCCGGCGGGGACGGTGACCTTCACGGGCGACGTCAGCTTGAAACTGTTGTCGGACATTGCGATGTCGCGCTGAACCGGGGTCTCAATGTTTAAACCGAGCACACCGCGGCGGCTCTGATCCGAATACACCACTGCGCCGTATTCGAACACGATGGAGATCGGGCCGATATTGGCGGCGGTGAAGTTCTGGGTCGACGCCGCGGGGGGCGTGGTCACTGACTTCGTGCTCGGGAAGAAGTATTTGTCGTTGTGGGTGGGACGTAGGGTCCACGTGCCGGCCCCGACATTAACGGTGTAATCGCCGTTGGAATCGGTGGTGGCGGTCGTGACGAGGTTGCCACCGGCATCTTCAATGCGAACGACAACGCCGGGCACGCCGACGCTGTTTTGCTTGATCTGGCCGGAAACTGGTACTGCAAGCGACCAAGAGTAGATCGAGGTGCGCCATTTGTTTCCGGCGTTGACGGTCATTCCGATGCCCCAGAAGGTCGTGTCATCAACGGGATCGACTTCCATCTTGAAGTAGTCACCCCAACGCTCAAGGCCATAGTTGTTTCCGGCGCTGTTTTCCAACAGAACCGGGGCTCCCATCGTTCCGGCCGCGTCGGTCGCGTACCGGGCCGAATACATGAGATCGGCCGTAATCGACGAACTGCTTCGCGTGTAGATCATGCCGATATCGCCCCAGACGTTCTGGCTGATGGCGGGCATGTGGTAGTCGTCGGCTCCGCTCACATTGCCGGATTGACTGAGTGTTGGCGATCCGGACGTCGGCCACGAGTTCGTGCTAATTTCATACCAACGAGCGGCCAGATTTGTCGCCTCAATGGTGTGGGCAGCCACGAGTTTCCCGTTTCGCCACGAGGCGTTGTAGATTCGGCCATCGAGCGAGTCCAGCGGCTTTCCGTTCGTGCTATTCGCCTGTCTCGATGGCCATGCAAAGGTCGGAACGGTGATCAGCGTTCGAGTCCAGGTCGGAGTCGTTGTGAGGTTTTGAAAAGCGTAAAACCCGAGGCGTGCCGTGTTCCATGAGTTGACTCCAAAGATCTTGTCGATACTGGGGTCGATCATTTCCGCGATCTGAACGGTGGCGGAGTTGACATCTCGATCCTTGAAGGGTGTCACTGCTGCTCCTGTCAATGCGGGGGCAATCGGAAGGTATAGAAACTGAACGCCGCCCCAGCCGCTGCCGGGACCGCTCAGCTTAAACATGTTTCCGCTGACGATAATGGAGTCCTTGTTATAGCCGTAGCCGGGGTAGTCAAGCCAATACTTCGTTCCGTCGCCCTCGGTGATGACAACATCGAACTTGTATCGGTGCCAAGTCCCGTTCGGGTCGGCGTCGTCAGACACGGCCATGAGGATGTTGCTATGCGTTGCATCTTTCTCAGGGACGATCATGATGAAGCGCTGGTGAATGCGGTCCCAAAAAACCTTGGGGTCAAAAAGGAAAGTGGTGTCTCGTACGCCGGTGAAGAAGGTGTCCAAGGTCTGCTGAAGCTGTTTCGTGCCGGCCTTGTTAAAGAACGCGATGCTTGAGTTGACGGTGGCGACGACATGGGTCGTCCCCACGCCAAGGGTGCAGTCCGGCGGATACCATCCCGTCATATCGATGGCGGGAAAGTTCGACTTCTTTGCCCCGCGCGACTCTTTCAAGAGCCCGCCGGGCTTCAGGTTGTTCGTGGGTCCCATTTCCAGGCGGCCCATCGGGTTCTCCGGCTCCGCCAAGTAGGGTGAGTAAGTTGCATCGATGTTCGGATAGAAATCCTGAGTTCGAATGGGCGAAGACTTGACGGCGTGGGCCGAGCGCGTGGCGACGCTGCGAACGGTTACTTGGGCGACGGCCGAGTAGGCGACGAGTGATAGTGTGACAGCGCTAACTGCGCGAATGGTTTTCAAACTGATGATCTCTCCTGACTGCTACAAAGCCATTTTCGGCAATTGATATCCAAAACAAAATCCCTGACAATGGGATCAATAGAAAAGACGGTGTATACCCCGTCAAAAGTTGGGGCACCGTCTACCGAATCTGTGAGCCATGTCTGAATTTAACCTGTGCGGACTAAGACCCAAGCAGAACACGCCTGATCGCGTACGCGTAAGCTTCCAACTCCCGCCGACGCTCATGGGGATCCAACCCGGGATCGGCAGCGGCTGGATAGCGGTCGGACATGATGTTTAGGGGAGGCTCGATCGTAAAGATGCCGATCCCGCGGCTCGCGGCGTAGCCGCCGAGCGAGACGCCACCGGGAGTGGAGCCACTCCAACGGGCAAGATCCAGAAGTCCGGATGGCCCGACGTTGCCAGGCGTCGATGGGTATGTGAGCCTCGCCGTTAACTTGGGGCCGCTCGGCCTGCCCTCACCCTCGCGGATCATGAGTCTTTCCTCACGGCCCCCAATGTTTCGGGTTTCCTCGGCGATAACCGCCGCCGCCTCGAGCGCAAGTTTTCGATCGCGGGCTTTCAAGGTGGCGACGCCGTAGCGGTAACTGGCCTCCTCCGCGAACCGAAGCTGTTCTAGCCCGGGGCCTTTCTCCAAAAACTCGGCCGGCGTCTCAAAGAAAGCGGCGAGTTGGGCGTCGGACCGAATCCGAGCAAGCTGGGCCGCAGTCGGTGTGATCGGGTCGTAGAAGACGCCGGCCGCCCCCGCATGCCGGGTGCCGTGGATGCTGATGATCCGCTCCGGTTTGTACCGTTCGATCAACTGGATCAGCATCACATTCTCGGCGAGGATCGGGTTACTTCGGACCCCGGAGCGGCTCGTCCTGGCATCGACGGGACGCCCGCGGCCGACCCGCGTCGCGGTGTCGAGATCCTCATGGCCACGCGGGAAATTGCGGTTCGTCTGTGTTCCCGGCCTCTCGCGCAAACCTACGGCCGCGTTGTCCGGAAACAGGGCGGGAACCAAGATCACGGAAAACTGGGAAGGCGAATCTTTGAGGTTGTTTCGGAGAATTTGGGCCACCTCGATCCCCTGAAGTTCCGAGCCATGGACTCCGGCGATGACGAGAGCACGTCGATCGGTTTCCCCCCGATAGAAAGAAGCTTCGACCGGGCGTGACTTGGTGCTGGTCCCCAGTCTTCCTTTTCGGATGCGGTGGGCGATCCACAGATCATCCGGTCGCCCCGCCAAAATTGCCACGAGCTTTGCATCGATCGAGGCATCGGTTGGCGCGGAACGCATATCGAACTCGCTCAACCGGGCAAGCAGGGATTCGAGCACCGGGCTGATGTCCCAGGCCCGCTGGAGTTCATCCGCGAGTTCGCTCTTTACGTCAGGCTTTCGCGGTTGCGTGTAAGCTAACGGGACCTTGGCAAAGACACTTTTCTTCACCGGCGCCGGCGCTTTGGCCGCGAGCGCATTCTTCATCACCCGAGGAGACGCCCCCAAGCCTGTCCCGACGATCAAACCGCTCGCGCAGACTTCCGTCTCGCAGTTGTATGTCGACACCTGCGCGAAATGCCACGGCCAGAATGGCGAAGGGGGCGGAGCGGGCACTAAGACGTTGATCACCGAAGAAAAGTTTAGCCAGGATATGGACCGAAAGTTCTTCGACGCGATCAAAAATGGCGTTCCGGATATGGGCATGGAAGGCTACGGCGCGACCATGACCGACAAGCAGATTTGGGGTCAGGTCGTCCACATTCGCGAACTCCAAGCCAAGGGACTCCGCGCGATGAAGGGTTCACCGAAGCCGGGCGCAGGCGGCGTTTACACCGGCAAACGACACAACTACCGGATGGAAGAAGTGATCGCGGACAAGACGGGCCTTGTCACCCCCTGGGGACTCGACTGGCTTCCCGACGGACGCATGCTGATCACAAACCGTCCCGGGTTCATCTACGTCGCTCGCGAAAAGGAACTGCAGGCCAAAGTCGAGGGACTTCCTGCCTCCTTCGAGATGGGACAGGGCGGCCTCATGGATGTCGCCGTGCATCCCGACTATGCGAAGAATGGCTGGGTTTACCTTGCCTACACCGAGGTCGGCGACGGCAGCACGGGCATGACCAAGATCGTTCGCGGGCGGCTGGATTTCACCGGAGCATTGCCGAAATGGACGGGGCAGCAGACGATTTGGGAAGCGGACAGGAAGTTTTACACCCGCGCCGGCGTCCACTTCGGCAGCCGCATAGTCTTCGATGGCAAGGGCAAGATTTTCTTTGCGGTCGGTGAGCGCGGCGGCAACATGTTGGCGCAGGAAACCTCGAGTCCGTTCGGCAAGATCTATCGATTAAACGAGGACGGCACGGAGCCCAAGGACAATCCTTTCGTGGGCAAAGAGGGCGCGATCAAGGGAATCTGGTCCCTCGGACATCGTAATCAGCAAGGTCTAGTTATGGACCTTCAAGGCGATCTCTGGGATACCGAGCACGGACCCCGCGGCGGGGACGAAGTGAACCGAATCGTCAAGGCGGGCAACTACGGATGGCCGGTGGTCGCGTGGAGCATCAACTATAACGACGCCGCGAACTGGGTGCCCTGGCCAGAGGCTGGTCAAGACATCAAGCAGCCCGCCTTCCGATGGCTCCCGTCGATCGGCGCTTCGGGCTTGGACGTAGCAAAGGGCGGCGCCTTCCCGCAATGGAAGGGCGACCTCCTCGCGGGTGGTCTTTCCGGCGCGAACGTCGACCGCCTCCGCATGAAGGACGGCAAACTCGTCGAGCGAGAGGAACTGATCCACGGCATCGGCCGCGTGCGCGACGTGGCCGTCGGCCCCGACGGATATGTCTACATCGTTTTCAATCAGCCGGATCGGATTACGCGGCTGATTCCGGCGAAGTAACCTCCAGCGGGTTCGGGATCGGGGGTACGGAGGGGCAGGGTCATAGCCATTTACTACGGCCTCCTAAGCGAGGGCTGGTCGGCACCCCACACGAGGGCGTGTGGGGTGAACAGCCCTAGATGTACTTCAGCCGCATATGGGCTCGCTTGTTACTCCGTACCACTCTCTCCATGCCATCAACCTCAGTCCCCGGACGGGGACACACATTGGTGGCCAGGGGTCGAAGACCCCTGGTTAATGGGCCACGACCCAACAAAGCCCGCAGGGCAAAACGCAGACGACGAGCGCGATAGCGCGAAGGAGATGCGCTTT
>JBKJIP010000047.1:0-2913 GCA_046598515.1 Fimbriimonadaceae bacterium
GCTTTTGGTTTCACGGAGAAGAACGCCGATCACTTCATCCATCTGCCGGTCTACAGCAAGTACGTGAACATCGGCTTCTCCCACGGCGCCGCCTTCCATGATCCCGAGGGTCGCTTGCAAGGTAAAGGCAGCCGAATCCGACATATCCGGTTGTTGGCGGTTGAGGACTTGGACGACCCGTACCTATTGGATCTCATACGCCAAGCCCACGAGACCGCCGTGGGGGCGGGAATGCCGGTAGAACCGAAGACCCTCATTCGCGTGATGGACGGACCAAAGCGACGACCGAGATCAGTGTGAGTCCACTCAGTCCTCGAAACTCGCCAGATTCGCCTGGACAAAGGTGTACAGCAGACCTTCAAGATCCTCTCCGCAGGCGAAGTAGCGATCGTCGAGGGCGTTCCAAGTCCGGCTCGCCTCGCCTCCAAAGTTCGACATGACTTGCCGCCTCAAGCCATTCCTAACTACTCTCACGGGGTCCAACTTTACCAATGAACTTGAGACCTTCAATCGATCGCACGTATACGTTCCACACTCTATCGCGAACCATTAAGGGCCGCAACTCCACGGCACCATCGCTAGCCCAGGTACCAAGCTTGAATGGGGAATAGGACACGTACGCTGCGACGACAATCTTGTTTTCGCTTTCGACGAACTCTGTCGTAAACCAGCGATCCCAAGCGTACTTCTCATCGATTGAAGCAAAAACGAGCCACTGCGAGAACTCGGGTGTTCTTGCTAAGTAGACATTTGCTTCGACAATGGGTCGCCTTCTCGGAAATGACAACACTATGTCGACCAAAACGAGCACTACAAGGAGCCCGATTCCAAACTTCAAGCCTCTCACGGACCAACACACCTCCCAACTCCGCGTGTCAGACGCGGTTGCATCAAGCGTATGCTAACCTAGAAATCCCGAATGAAGTATTCATTTCCGCTCTTTATCGCTTCACTCGGCCTCCTCGCCGTCGCCGCCGCGTCACACCAGGGCGAGGCACCGTCGCGCAAGATTGTGTTCGGGCGCGACGTCATGCCGATCCTTGGTCAGCGCTGTTTTAAGTGCCACGGACCCGACGCCGCCACCGTCGCGGCGGGTTTGAGACTCGATTCGCTCGAAGGCGCATCTAAGGTAATCACACCCGGGATGCCCGAGAAATCTCATCTGATGGAGCGGATCATGGAGCAGGATCCGGAGAACCGGATGCCGCCGCCCGACTCCGGGGTCAAGCCATTGACCGAAGCGGAGATCGAAACCCTTCGCGAGTGGATTCGGCAGGGAGCGAAGTATGAGAAGCACTGGGCGTTTCAAACCCCCACTTTGCCCGCGCTGCCGACCGTAAAGGACGCCAAATGGGCGAAGAATGAGATTGATCGGTTCGTGCTCGCCAAGCTCGAAGAAGCGGGAATGAAGCCAGAACCCGAGGCCGACCGCGACAACCTCGCCCTTCGCGCAGCTCAAACCCTCACCGGCCTTCCCCCAACGGGCGCCGAACTCGAAGCCTTCCGCAAAGACGCAAAACCGGGCGCTTATGAGCGGTACGTCGACCGCCTCCTCACCAAACCTTCCTACGGCGAGCATGCGGCCAGATACTGGCTGGACGCGGTTCGCTATGGGGACACGCACGGCCTGCAGCTGGACAACGAGCGCGGAATCTTCCCTTATCGCGATTGGGTGGTTCGCGCCCTTAACCAAGACCTGAGCTTCCCGAAGTTCATCGAGTGGCAGCTCGCTGGCGATCTCCTGCCGAACCCAACAACTGAGCAACTCATCGCCACCGGATACATCCGTTCGAACCTAACATCCGCCGAAGGTGGCGCCATCGAAGAGGAGTTTCTAGCCCGAAACACCTTTGATCGAGTGGAAACGACGAGCACGGTCATGCTCGGGCTGACGGTCGGATGCGCCCGGTGCCACGACCACAAGTACGACCCGATCAAGCAGAGCAACTACTACGGACTGTATGCCTACTTCAACAGCACCACCGACAAGGCGCTCGACGGCAACGAGTTGCTTCCCGCCCCCACGATCAAGGCCGCCACGCCGGAGGATTTAGCGAAGCTCGCGGCTATGGATCGGGAACTCCAAACCCTCCGCAAAGCCGTGAATCCCGAGGCGGCCCAGAAGCATTTTGAAACCAGCAACGAGCCGGTCCCGACCGGCCGGGATTGGCAGATCAGCCCCGTCTACGAACGAACATCCTTCCCGGAGGCCTTCGGCACGGTGGAAGCCGCCGACCCAACGAAAAAGGAAAAGGTCGAGTGGAAACCGATCGCACTCGAGTTCGGTAAGGACTTGACGAACATCATCGGCAAGCCGAATTCTTCGGTGTACTTAAAGGGCACTGTCAGCATGACTGCGGCCCGGAAGATTACATTTGGAGTATCGAGCGACGATGGAGTCAAGGTCTGGCTGAACGGGAAGTTGATCCACTCTAACCAGGTAGGCCGGGGCCTGAATACGGCCATCGACCGGGTGACGGGCGAGTTCCGCAAGGGCGACAACGAGCTTGTTCTCAAGATCGTGAACGTCACCAATCCCGACGGCGTGAACCTCCGCCTCTTTGCCGCTCCCACCCTGCGGCTACAAGACGTCGAGGCGGCGAAAAAGAGAAGCAAAGCGGAAGGCGACCTTGAGTTACAGTCGGTTTATCTAGAGCTTGGTCCCCACACTCCGGCCGCCCTCAGGTATCGAAAGCTGGTCGAGGACCGGGCGAAGCGGGAAGCCTCGATCCCGATGAGCCTCATCGCCCGCGAAATGCCCAAGCCGCGCGAAACGTTCATTTTGAAGCGAGGCGAATACACCCAGAAGGGTGATCCGGTGACGCGTCACACCCCGCCCATCCTTGGCGACCTGCCGTCAGGAGCTCCCAAAGATCGCCTAGGGTTCGCACATTGGCTGACGGCGCCATCTAA
>JBKJIP010000005.1:0-3543 GCA_046598515.1 Fimbriimonadaceae bacterium
GAGCGGGAAGTACGTCGGGGCCGATCCAAAGATCTCTCGTCCGGTGTTGCTAAGACGCATATAGATGGGATGCATCTGATAGTCGTAGAACGTTCTCGGTTTATCCGGGCTGTTCGATGTCACGAGATCGGCTGAATCCTTGCCCTTATCCGTCAAGGCTTGGATACGAACGAGACCATCGCCATTGGAATAGGCGTTGTCGATCGAGTAGAGCAGTCGAATGTGAGAAGCTTCCGCGCCGGCGAGCAAGTTTTCCGTGCTCATAGTGCGGGCGTTGATCTCGGACAGGTTATTGACCGCGATACGGTTCTCGAACTTGTAAATCCACTGCTTTCCGGCCGTGAACTTATAGCGAAGCTTGAGTCCAGCTTCCGGCACATTGATGCTGCTGGTGTTCGCAACGTTGACCGTGATCGACGAGCGATCGACGATGCGCGGCGAATTGGCCAGGTCTTGGTAAAGCACGGCTTCGATCGTGAGAGGGCCATCGGGAATCCCGCGAGCCTTCGTATTCAGATCGTAGTACAGATACTGCGCGCCCTTGCCGGGCTTGACCGCTTCCAAGAACTTCCCACCGATAAAGATGCCGACGTAGCCGTTATCTCCCACCGAATTCATTGGGAAAGTCAAGCGGACGGTTTCCCGAACCTTGGCGTTATTGGCCGGTCTGACGATCGTGAAGCTAGATTGCGCCATCCCAGCGCACACAACACTTAAAGCTAGAAGGGAGAGTAAGGCTCTCTTCATTCCGTTCCTCCGAAGCACGCAATCTAACGTGCTTGCGGAGATTATGACGGTTTCGAGTCTCTGAATGTTACAGCTTCCGTTCCTTTTTTCCGGGGACCTGGTTTTCAGGCTGGTCGGCGTATTGGTCGGCTCTCCATTGTTGGTGGGTGGGCTCGATCCCAGGGTAGGCGCACAAACATCGCCGACCCTGGGCTGAGGGACAGAACGCTTTCAGCGTAGGGTCGCCGGATAGCTCGCCTCGTCCATCGGGAAGCCAAGGATGGCTCTCCAAATGCCTTCCTCTCTCCAAGCCTGTCGCCGCGGCACATGCATCCGCGGCCCACATTGGCTTAGCCATGGATTCGTTGGCAAACTTGGTCGGGGTGGTTTTGGTCCTTCCGACCAAAAGAATTGGGGTTCAGGGGTCTTCGCGCTTTGGAGATAGACTGTCTCACCCCTCCCTGTTCGCTTGAGGCTCACAGCCTCCCCTACAAGGGGAGGTGGCTTATGCCATCAAATCTCTAACGACATGTCCGTGGACGTCGGTCAGGCGGAAATCTCGGCCCTGATAGGGGAAAGAGAGTCGTTTGTGGTCTACACCCATGAGCCATAGAAGCGTTGCCTGCAGGTCGTGTACGTGGACGGCGCCCTCGGTGAACTCGTGCTTCGATGGCTCGATGGCCCGGCCATCTTTATCCGCAATGTTGTAGCCGTAGTCGTCGGTTCGCCCATAGGACGTTCCCGCGCGAACGCCGCCACCGGCCATGAAGACGGTGAAACAGCGGGGGTGGTGGTCGCGGCCGAAGCTGTTGGGGTCGAGTGGTCCCTGCGAATAAGAAGTCCGGCCGAACTCGCCACCCCAGAGGATGAGGGTGTCATCCAGCATGCCGAGGCGCTTGAGATCTTTGATCAGGGCGGCGGTGGGCTGATCGGTCTCGCGGCATTGCTGCGAAATCTCGCTCTTCAGGCTCCCGTGCTGGTCCCAACCTTGGTGGTAGAGCTGGATAAACCGCACGCCCTTTTGAGCTAGTCGCCGCGCCAGGAGGCAGTTCGCGGCGAAGGTGCCGGGAGTGCGGGCGTCTTTGCCGTAGAGCTCGAAGACTTCGTTTGGCTCCTTGCTGAGGTCGGTGACGTCGGGCACGCTCGTCTGCATGCGGAAGGCCATCTCATACTGGGCGATGCGGCTCTCGATTTCCGGGTCCAGTTCCTTCTGGAACTGGTGCTTGTTCAGTTCGCTCAGGCGGTCGAGCATTGCACGGCGTCCGGAATTGCAGACGCCGTCTGGATTCGAAAGATAGAGCACCGGGTCCCCGGCCGAGCGGAAACGAACGCCCTGATATCGAGAGTCTAGGAAGCCGCTGCCCCATAACCGCGCATAGAGCGGCTGATCGCCTTGACCGGCGCTGGCGAGGACGACGAATGCGGGTAGATCTTGATTCTCAGACCCCAGTCCATAGGCTAGCCACGAACCGAAGGATGGCCGCCCCGCGATCTGGCTGCCGGTCTGAAAGAAGGTGATCGCGGGATCGTGATTGATCGCCTCCGTGAACATCGACTTGACGAAACAGCACTCATCGGCTATCCCGGCAATATTAGGCAGAATCTCGCTGAGCCATGCTCCACCCTGGCCGTGTTGGGCGAACTTGAACGGCGATCCGGCGAGGGGGATGACGCTTTGGTTGCTGCTCATGGCCGTGAGCCGCTGGGTGCCGCGCACGCTGTCGGGTAGGGGCTCGCCATGCTTCTGGTTTAGCATCGGCTTATAGTCGAAGAGATCCTGCTGCGCGGGGCCACCGGCTTGGCAGAGATAAATGATCCGCTTCGCTTTGGCCGGGTGATGGCCCTTGGCCACGGACTGACCATCGCTCGCGGAAGCGAGATTCGGGAGCAGGGAAGCGAGGGCAAGCGCTCCGAAGCCCTGGGCCGACCGCCCAAAGAACTCCCGCCGGGTGAGGCTGAAAAGGGGGCTTAAGGGATGCTCGGAGTCGTAGATCATGGTTTATCGCTTCCAGATGACGGCGTCGGAGTTGAGGATGGTCTGAACGGTGACGGTCATCGCCGCCAGCTCCCCAGCGGGTATTGCGGGATCGGCTTTGGACTCGCCCATAGCGATCAGCTTCTTGGCACCCTCTTGGTCCCGCTTAAACTCCTCACGCTGTTGGCTCAGCGTCTGGGTCAGGATCTTGGTTTCTCTGGCGTCAGGCGCGCGGCCGGCCAATCTCATAAACGCCTTGGCGATGCGCTTTTCGTCGCTTGCTTGTTCCTGAATGACTAGCTGGGCAAGGGCTCGGGCGGCTTCGACGTACTGGATGTCGTTTAACAAAACCAGCGCTTGGAGGGGTGTGTTGGTCGAGGGTCGCCGGATTGTGCAAGCCTCTCGGGAAGTGGCGTCGAAGAGGAGCATGCTTGGCACGGGGGTCGTGCGTTTGACGGTGGAATAGAGGCTGCGGCGATAGAGATCCTTGCCCTTGCTCTGGACGAATCCTGGGCTCATCGTGTTATTCTCCGACCAGATTCCCGCCGGCTGATAGGGGTTCACGGGTGAACCGCCGATTGCGTCATTCAATAGTCCGGAAGCAGCGAGCACGGTGTCGCGGACCATCTCCGCCGACATTCGCGAACTCGGGCCGCGTGCCAGAAGCTTGTTCAGAGGGTCTTTGCCGTTCTTCGCCTGCCTCGAATCCTGTCGGTATGCAGCGGAGAGAACGATACTCTTGACAAGTTTCTTCACATCCCAGCCGGAGTCAACGAACCGTCTCGACAGGAAGTCGAGGAGTTCTGGATGTGTGGGCTGGGAGCCCTGTGTGCCAAAGTTCT
>JBKJIP010000350.1:0-5531 GCA_046598515.1 Fimbriimonadaceae bacterium
GAACGTGCCGGACCAATTGATCGCGGTGCCGAAGGATTGGACGCCGGATCAGATGCAGGCTTATGCGGGCTACTTCGATGCCTTGCTGTCGGGCTCTTCGGATTTGTCTCAACGGCGAAAGGCGAAGATCGTTCCGGATGGAACGAAGCCGGTTTGGTCGCAGTCGCGGAAGGACTCGGATTTCCAGGCGTTTGAGCTTTGGCTCTTGCGGCGGACGTGTTCGATTTTTGGCGTGCAACCGGCGTCGATCGGGTTCGCGGGCGAGCAATACAAGGTTTCGCAGGAAGGGAGCTTGCGGCAGACGACGCAGTTTGGCGTCGGGCGTCTCTTGGAGTTGCGGAAGGATTTGTACGACGAGATTTTGGACCGGCTGGGCTATCCGGAGCTCGAGTGGCGGAATGTGGTCGAGGGCGAGGAAGACCCGTTGGAGCGAGCTCGCCGGCTGCAGATTGCGGTGGGCGGTCCATGGATGACGGTGGCGGAGGCTCGTCAGGAAGAGGGGCTGAACAGTGACGGGTTGCGAGTGACGAGTGACGAGTGAACGTGGACTTGCCGGTTTCGACCGGGACGGTCGAACTACGCATGACCGGGACGGTCATGATACGGAGCTTCAGATTATGCAGATATCGGAAATGAAACCGATCCACGTGTTCGCGGAAATCGAGCGGGTGGATGAGGATGCGCGGACGGTGGAAGCCTATGCGTTTGTCAATGAGGTCGTCGAGGGGGAGGGCGGTATTCGGCTCAAGCGCTCGGCGATGGAGGAGGCGACGGGGGACTATTTGAAGTGGGCCAACGTGCGCCGGATGCACCAGGCGGACGCGGTGGGAGTGGCGCACTCGGTGGAGTGGGACGCTCGCGGCGCACGGATGGTGCTGGAGGTTGTGGACGACGACGCTTGGAACAAGGTTCGGCGCGGTGTTTACAAGGGGCTTTCGGTGGGCGTTCAGGCGACGTTGATGCGGGGGAAGGACGTTGAGAAGTGCCGCTGGATCGAGACTTCGCTGGTGGACCGTCCGAAGGATCCGGGGGCGGTGATTTTGGCGGTGAGGGTTGAGGATTTGGATCGCGAGGCGGGGGATGATTCGGAGGCTGTCCGCCGGCACGATGCATCCGGCGCCCTCTTGGGAGAGGGTGAGCGAGAGCCACAGGATGATTCGGAGGTTGTCCGCGGGGACGATGCAACCCGCGCCCTCAGGGTTGAGCCCGTGCCCGATGTCGGGGTTCGTGGCCACCCCGACCTACGGGTTGCTCGGTTGGAGCTTGACCTTACGTCGGCGCTCGCTCGGGCGGAGGCGGCGGAGGGGCGGGCGGCTTTGATGGAGGATCGGTTGCAGCGGGCGGAGGCTCGAGTTCGCGTGTTGGAGTCGATGCCGGCGCGGGCTCCGGTGGCGAAGTTTGGGGTGGCGGTCGATCGGTCGTTCCTTCTCAATGAAGGATCGGCCCCGGAGACGGCGCTGCGCGAAGAGCTTCAGCGGCTTTCCTCGACGGGAGTCGAGATGACCTATGCCCAGCGGCAGGCGGCGGCGGCGCGGATCAGCGCTATTCGGCGCGAATTGGGGGCTGGGGTTTAGGGTTTGGGGTTTGGCTACTTTCGACCGGGACGGTCGAATTACTCATGACCGGGACGGTCATGCTACGGAGAAAACTAAATATGCAGAACATGATGGCGGCCGCGATTGCGGCACCTTTTATTGCGCCTTATTCGGGCGTGATGCGCGTCGACGCGGTTCCATCGCTGGCATCGGGGCAGCCTTTGCCTCCGAGCGTTTCACTGGCGCGGCGTTTCGACAACTTTGAGCTGCCGGACAACCTTCGCAACGACCTGAACGCGCTCGAGCGGGGGCAGTTTGGCGGTGATCCGGGTCAGCTTTTGGCTCAGCTCCACTTGACGCTGAACCAGTTCCAGCGCGGGATCACTTCGTCGATGACGGCCTTTCCGGTTCGCGAAAATCTGGAGGCGGAGGCGCGGATTTTGGTTCCGCAGGAAACGCCGCTGCGAAACCGGATTCCTCGCGTGGCGGGTTCGGGTACGGCGGCCGCCTGGAAGCAGATCACTTCGCTTGGCGGCGGGTGGGGCGCTTCTTACGATCAGCCGGGGGGCGGATCGGCTTCGCAGATCTTCTTCTCGGAGTCCGGAGCGCCGGCTTCGCTGACGACGGTCTATGCGAACAAATCCGCGTCCTACAAGCTCTTGGGTCAGATGGGTTCGGTGACGGGCTTCGCGATGGCATCGGGGGCGAACTTCTTCAACCAGTACGACCGGGAAAAGACGAACGCGATCTTGAACCTGATGCTGTGCGAAGAGTTCTCGATTATCAATGCGGATGCGACGCAGACGACGGTGCCGTTTGGCGACGGCTCGACCGCACTCTCTTTCAACGGCGTTTTGAATCTGACGACCACCGCGAATGGCGTACCCGCGGCGCAGGTCCAGACTTCGGTAGGGGCCCTAACGTTTGCGCACATCGACAATCAGCTCATCCGGCAGTGGAAGCAGGGGGCTCGGGGTCGGCATATGGTGGTCAATGCCCAAGAGGCGCTTTCCATCAAGAACCTGGCGATCGCGTCGGGAACGGTGCACCGGGTTGTGCTTTCGCAGACGAATACCACGATCGGCATCGTGCCGACGGGCTACCTCTGCCCGATTACGGGCGAGGTGGTTCAGATCATCACGTCGCGGTTCATGCCGGCGGGGACGATCTGGTTCGGGGCGGATCAGCTTCCAAACGGAGATTCGGCGCTGCAGATGGACGTTCTGCCTCAGGTGGAGCTTCCGGAGTTGGCGGCGGATCAGATGATCCAGGGCTACGTGGCGCAGGAGATCGCGCCGTCGGTCGCGGCGCCGCAGGTGTACCCGTTCCTGGTTTCCGTCTTCGAGGTTTTGAAGATGAAGGGCGCGACGGTGTTCGCGAAGTCTACGGGCGTGACGGCGGTTAGCTAGAGCTTCGGTAGGCGATGGGACATAGGGGTCTCATGGGTCGAATGGGACTCATGGGGCCTCGTGCCGGCCCGGGCTGGAAGCCCGGGAGACCCATCGGCTGGAAGCCGATGCCACACCTTTTGGACTTTCGACCGGGACGGTCGAACTACTCATGACCGGGACGGTCATGCTACACGACCGGGCGGTCGTGATTTGGAGGATTATTCATGACCCTAACTAATACGGAACATTTGTTTCCCAGGATCGAGAAGAAGGGGGCGGCTAAGGTCGATCCCAATGCCCGGACTTTTCTTGGCTCCGGTGGCAACTTGTTGCTTGTGCCTGGTTGTCGGCGAGTGGACGCGGTGCGGGTGGGGCAGACCGGCGTGCCGGCGTTCGTGGACGAGGAGTATCCGACGGGGTTCGATTCTAATGGTGTGCCCAAGTTGGAGGCTCACCGCGTTGCCCTCTATCAACTGATCGACACTGAGGATGGGCCGGCGCTGCAGCGGTCGGTGAAATCTAACGACGGCCTTTGGCAGTCGGGGGAGGTTGTGGTTGTCGTTGGGGTTTGGGGCGATGCCGCGGGGGAAGCAGGGCAGTTTCCTTCAGAAATGGTCGGTGATCGTGTCGCGGGACGGGCATCCGCGACCCACATGGAGACTCCCGCAGGGGAACCAGGACAGTTTCCTTCTGAACTGGTCGGTGAACCCTCACCCCCTGCCCCCTCTCCCTCCGGCGCACGAACATCGCCGCAAGGAGAGGGGAGGGTTACACCGTGAGTTGGCCGTCCGCATCGGATCTGCAGGCTCGACTGGCGGCGGCGCAGGTTACTATGCCGGACGGCTCGGCGGTGTCTGCTTCGATCGCTTCGGCGGCTATGATGACGGCGGCGGTTCGTCGCTTCGAGGAAGCGACGGGGTGGGTGCCTTTTGAGGCGGCTTCTCAGACGCGGTCGTTCGACCCGCCTTCGGGCGGGTCCCTGATTCTGCCGCTGGATGGCGGGTTGCTTTCCGTTTCTTCGCTGACCGTTCGCGGTCAGGACCTCACCGAGGGTGAGGGTTTCTGGCTGCAGCGATCTCGGCCGGACATGCCGGCTTGGGGGGTGCGGTTTCTCGCACCTCCCGGCGGGCCGGCCCAGGCGATTGAGATCGAGGGCGAGTGGGGGCGGATGGAGGAAGCGGATGAGCTGGCCCGGGAGGCGGTGCTCAACCTGGCCGCCCAGATGGCTCTTCGCACGATCGCCGATGGGTACTTGTCGGCGCCCGAGCAGTGGCGGGAGGCGGACGTTTCGGAGTCCTTCTCGGCAGCTAATCTGGGCGCCCTGGGCACGGGCTTCGCTTCGATGGCGGAACCGGTGATTGCGCTGTTTCGGCGCGTGACGGTGGGATTCTAATGGCGATTACTTGGCGGCAAGCGCGGGCTTATTCGGACGTGGTGAACCTCTATTCACCCGCGGCCGCGGCATTGGGGCCGAACAACGAAGCCGGGGATGCCTCGGTTTCGTTGGCGTTCTCCGATGTGGTTTGTCATTGGGAAGCGCGGCCGGAATCTTCGCTGCCGGCCGCGCCGGGGCGGACGAATCAGGATTACTTGACGACCACGGATGCCTTTCACTTTCCCGCCGATCAAGAGATCGCGGATGGGTGGTTCATCGAGTTCGTTACCCCGGGGCATCCGGAGTCGGGGTCTTGGTTCGTGGTTGTCGGCGCTCCGCGGACGCACATGTGGCGAGCGGGGAAGTTGGCGGTCTTTGCTCGGAAGAGCTTGGCGCCGGTCTAGTTAGTCGAATCGCATGCCGCGATACATGAGGCTCAAGAATCCATATTCAGATAGTTCTTCGAGATCGGTTTCAAAACGGATTTCCTTGTTCCCCGGATCGTCGGTGTCGACTATTTCGTAGGGCACTCGGTACCAGACGTCATCGTCGACTTTGGCCGCCTCGACGACCCAAGGTTCCGTTGTGCGCCATCGAAAGAGAGAGTCTTCGCCGGAGAAACCGCTGTGATGGGTGCAGTGAATCCGCCCATCGGGATGGAATGTCATCGACATTCCCCAGGGGACACCGCTACCGTCGTCTTCGGTGGCCCAGAGCCCGAGCGGCGCGTCCTTGAGGTTATCTGCAATCCACTCTCGATCATAGGGTGGCGCGGGGGGTGGGGGAAGTTTTACGTATCGGCTGAGAAACTCGGCGGAATCCTCCGGCTTTGTGACGAGAAGGAGGAGGGCCAGTTCTCTAGTTGAAAGGTTCTCCGATTCACCAAGCGGCCGAGTGCGGTATCGGCCAAGGGAGCGATTCTTGGACGATTGGATCAGGAACCGGATGAGGGAAGTGCTTTCCGAGAACTTGTCACGGGTCTCATCGAACACCAGCGTCACGTCTCCGCTTCCCAACTCGTGCCATCTGGTCTCGTCACAATCCCACTCCACGATGAGTGGCTGGCTCGACAACGCGAGAACACCGACTGCGTTCTGACCAGCGAATCCGGCGATGCCTCGATGGAACAGTTGTCGCAGGCAGAACGGGGAAACATAGAGTAGCAGTAGCAGCGAAAACACGCGTAGGGTCCACGTGGCGACGATGAATGCACCGCTTTGAGAGGGAATG